>NZ_CALKQY010000056.1:0-61081 GCF_937990675.1 Hoylesella shahii
CTACGTTACAAAGACAGGCAATCTGCTCGACAATAAAACAAAATCTGTTTAGGCTTTAATGACCGATTTGGATTAAACTGACAGCTGCACATGACATTATTGCACATGACATTATTGCACATGGCTGACACGTAACAACACATCGCCTAGAAACTCACTCGCCAACACGTATTGTGTACAATGAGTGCACTTTGCAACACTTAAACCAATTGGAAAGAAAAAGGAATAGACTTAACAAACATTTTATGGCACAGTGTTTGCACTAAAAGAAGATATACAAAACAAACCCAAAAATAGATTAGTAACAAATAAGAAAGGAATACATCATTATGGAAGTAAAAATCACAACAGAAAACTTCGAGAGTTACAAGAATGGCGAATTGCCATTGGTAGTTGACCTATGGGCAACATGGTGCGGACCTTGCAAAATGCTTGGCCCTGTTATCTCGGAACTGGCAGTTGACTACGATGGTAAGATTGTTGTAGGAAAATGCGACGTAGAAGAGAACGACGAAATCGCATCAGAATTTGGAGTACGTAGCATTCCCACCGTCTTGTTCTTCAAAGGCGGACAGCTGGTAGACAAGTTTGTGGGTGCTACCAACAAGGAAACATTGGATGCTAAATTCAAAGCCTTGCTGTAAGCTTTACGCTTTAAGACGAATAATAAAGAAAGTGCAAGAGGCCTAAGCGCATCTTGCACTTTTTTGTGTGCTTATCGCTGCTGAGTTTTGCGTTGCGAGAAGCCCCTTGGCTGCGTTGAGGATGGATACGTGGTTGCGCTGTGCATTGGAACATGGCTGTGGCGCAGACTTCTGCATGATTGTCTTGCACATTGTCTCTTGATAGCGCTGCGCATTGGTACGTGGCTGTTGCAGATTACTACGCGGACAGAAAACAAAAGCGGGTTTGCGACATCCATCGAAAACCCACCTTAATGATTATTCTACACGAGGCAAGGTGTTGCCACCATCTTCATCGGGATATATATCCTCACCAAACGAGTTGTCAGACTTTGCTCCTGGTTCGTCTGACTGCCACGAGCCTGCGGCCAATTGTGTCTCAATAGTAAGTTTCAGCATCAGTACGCGAGGCATTATGTACTTTTTCTTTTTCATTGCTGTATCATTATTAGTTAACAATCATCTTTTTACCATTCACCACATACACGCCTGGTGCGAGATGGATGGTTCGTGTTTCGCCAGCCTTTATTATTGTACGCGTTACGCACTGTCCAGACAAGTTAAACACACTAAGCGGTGCATCTTTGCGCGCTTCGGCTGTTATCAACCCTGCACCAACAGTTACTTTCAGCACAATCTCTTCTTGCACATCTTGTATATCGGTAGGCGTTAGGTTGTCGTCCTCGTCGAAAGTTAGTCCAAACGAGTTGAATCCCTTAGCTAAGAGCGCCTGACCATTGTCCGCATAGTAAACAAAGCGGAATGGGAAGAGGTACAATTTACTCTTTTCCTTCCTAAGATTGGCAGACAGAACAAATCTATTGAGGGAGAAATAGAATATCATGTCGTTTGAAGCTCTATCTATCACATGGCCAGCATAGGTATAACTGCTCTTTATTTGGGTGTAAGGGCCAGCTATATGACACTTAGCTGCATTTCCTGTAACCATTCCTTCAAAAGCATCTGGTGTTTTCTCAATAAGTGCACCAGGTTGGGTGGCTACGAACGACACGTCACCATTACCGTAGGCTTTATCAATATTGATGATATAAGGCGTATTGGCATAGCTCTTACCTTCCTTTCCAAGGACAGCAAGCTTGGCTTTAACTCCATAATCAGCGCCTTCGTGGTTTGCTTTGTCTTTGGCCTTATATGTAAAAGAGTTATCTTGTATCTTACCCATGCGGAACTCACATTGAGTACCAACGGTGTTGGCATGCACGCCCTTATGAGTAACGCTTAGGCCAAAGGGCAACACAAGGGTGGCGTAATCTACACGACCCATGTTTCGCGAGGTTGCCTTACGCGTGTAGCTAGCATAACAATCGTCTTTAAGTTGGATGCTGTATGGCGCAAAGAACGGTTCTTTGTCGATTAACTCAAAGTTGGTTCTACCTTCAAAACCTTTGTTTTCTTTCAATTTCAATGCTGTATGCTGCACACTAGCCAAAGCCTCTGCTGTAACAGGCAGATAGATAATGGCATTACTTGCTAAAAGCATTCGCATGCTATCGAGTTTGTGTACCCTATCTTCTTTGGCATTAGCAGGCAAGATGTTAAACAGCTTTGTATTGTCTACGTAGAGCACATCCTTAAGACTTTTAGGCGCTCCCACGCCATGTTTTTCGGCTATCGATTTATTCATCGCTCCAAGAATTTGGTCAACAGTAAGGTAACCAAACTCGCTTGTTGCGCCCTCTTGATGCATATTGCCATCGTCGTCTTTCTTAGTGGTCTTTATCACAGCACCATACATAATGCCTGGGGTATAGTGACTTTCCTTGTCATTCTTATAATACATAGGTGTTTTATAAACAGGAACCCACTCCACCACGGGGTCGTAGTCTTGAAACTTCAACGTTATCGTAGTGAAATAATAAGCAAAGGCACGGTGCTGTTCACCTTGAGTAGGAGCGATGTTATAGCGTGTTTCGTCGCTAGTGTATAGATACATCGTCTTTGTTTCGTTCGCTTTCAACGTGAGGTTATCAGCAGAGTAATTGCCATATATCTTATTACCTCGTTCATCCTTTATAAAAACAGACTTATAATTATCTATGGTGAAATTCTTTTCAGACAAGTAGGCCGATTCTGGACGTTTAACCTTATTAGACAATTCGGCAGCATTGTTGAATGGGAATGGAATGTTTCCAGCCACATTAACTTCGATTTTATCTTGATAATTATCTGAAGAGGCCACCAAATCTGCATGGGTATATAGATTGTCTGCTACAGCGTTATAGTAATTTGAACCCACAAAATGATATCGCGAGTTTCCGCCTTTAGACAATTTACCATAAGTATTATCTGCAAATTCAGACGTTAAGTTTCTAAACTTGAAGGGCAAACTTACCGAAGTAGAAGAGCCTCTAGGCACTTTATAAACGAAAGCATCACCACCAAGAGTAAAGTTTTTCGCCTCAAAAGTTCGCGAAAGCTCTATGCCTTCGTGTTCGCATACCGCATCTACCGACTTGATGTATGGGTTAAGAGGTTCCATATACAAAGTAATTCGCAACAAGGCTGTGGGATCTGCGGCTTCTCCGTTACCTTCAATCTTAAACTTAACGGCATCGTTGTTAAGACCACTAAGAATGATACTGCTATTTTTGGTGCGATTGCCAATAACATGCGTAGTACCCTGTTTACCATCTGCACTATAGGTAATAATGTTGAATGGAGTTGACTCTTCTTGGCCTTTAGGGGCTGTTTCGTATAATCTTTCCCCGCCATTATGTTGGAAATAAGCAGTTTCTCCTTGTTTCGCGCATAAGAAAAACTTTTCTCCACCATGTGGATTTGATTTCCAAAAATAATAAGTAGTTCCTTCTTTTAGAAGTTTAACAGCTTTATTCTTTTCGGATAATTCAGCTAGGAAGGTATTGTTTTGCTGACGTCTTTTTTCAAGAACCAAGTATTGAGGTTTACCATCAACAATTGTATAAACCTCATCACCAGGAGTGCGATGCCATATTGCGGCATCCCCTTCGGCAACGCCTTTAAGATCTTTTCCCAAATAAACACGTCCTCTATGAAGCATAAAGCCTGGCTTGCGATAGCTACCTTTTTTATAATCGAACTTAGCCTCAACGATACGATATCCGACTGGCATCTGAACATTGCCACTCTCGCCCTGTATATTAGCCGTTGTGGGCGATTCTACATAGTATGTACCAGCACGTAAGGCATACCATTCGTTCCCCTTAGCATCATTACTAATTGCACATTTAATGGTTTTATTACCTTTAGAAGCATCCCAAGTAAGGCCATCTGTGGCTCCCTCTTCAAAAAGTCTGATGTCGGCAGTCATTTCACGAACATCCCATTGGTCGTAACTATACAAGGTGGCTTTATTCTTGGTACGCAATTTTAAATTGCCCACATCAGTTCTACCTAGTGTTATGTTATTGCTAGATAAACTAACAAAATCTTCGTGTTCGATTGTTGGCGTTAGAGGATATTCGAATGTATTGCCAGCAGAGAATGTCAGTTCGACGAGTTCTAAATAAACTCCAGCAGATTTCCACCAACCCCTGTTACCTGAAAAACAAAAATAGAGAATGTTACCCAAGTCGCCTTTACGTGAAATCTCATAAGTGTTCCCAGCGATGTCTTTATTTATAACAACATGCTGGCCTCTGCGGAATTGGGGATCTAGATATTTTCCTTCTGTTTCTTTATTTGGCCTAATGGCAGACCTATCCACTTCTCCAAAATTCCAATTCGTAGCACGCGCAAATGGCAATTTGGGTATACGGTGATTTAAATTCATGGTGTCTGGAGGAGTAAGTCCGTCGTGAATAACGATTTTATAGCTCGTTATTTTATATCCCTTTGGCATAGCTATAGACAAGTAAGTAGGGGCTGTGCCTGAGATAAAAAGAAACTTTTCTTTACCATCTGCAGAACCAACAGGCTTGTAATAAAGAAAGTTACCCGTATGATTTCTCAATACACCATCTTTAGACAGCGTAGGAAAATCAGAACATGTAACGGTGATAGGCAACTGATTGTGCTGCCAGTACGAACCATAACCACCCTCAAAACCAAATTCATTGCTTTGATGAGTGTAAGCAGCAAGAAGATTACCCAGCTGCGGACTGACCGTAGCATTCTGTGCCGACAAAGGCAAGCAGCCCCAACCTATTAAAAGGGCTGCGACTAACATTAACGGATGTTTAATTAACATTCGCAAGTTGTGATACATTTTCATTATTGATACCTTTATTTATTTATGTCATCATGATAACCTCTTAGGCTGTTCTCCATGGTTTGGCCCTGTGTGAGGCATATCAGTATTCGTTTTTACTGTATAAGTGTTTGTTTGCACGCCTTTTAATGCCTTGAATACTGCATTGTTTGCGACATATTCGTTGGCAATCAGCTAGACTTTACTTGCCTTCGAGTAGGCTGTGAACATTTTGAGTATGATGTTTCTCAGGTGTGCCAATGTTATTCATTGTGATATTAGTTGACAATTGCATTCCATCACATTGTCATAACGCGCTGCAAAGGTAGTTAAAAAACACAACAAATAATAAAGTATAAAGAAAATAATTCTTACATTTCCTATTTTTTACATTTAAAATGTCATATATATATTATACAACATGTTTATTTGATAACAATTGTTATCGTTCTTAACAGATAACTAACACACAAATTAGCGACAAAACACTATAATAAAAGCATTTAAAACAAATACAACACCACCAAAACCAAAAAAACTCATGCATAACATCCCTTAGTTATATACAACGAAACAAAAAACATTAAAGATAACTCCACTTCGTATTTATTGAATATAACACACAGTTATTACAATAAAAACGAACACAACATACCAAACATAAACACAACAAGCATATTGCCATACCGCGAACCTATATAAACCAACAAAGAATATATAGCCTACAAATCGCCCGTCGAGCTTTTGAGCATTTCAGACACACAGTTATGCGCCAGACAAAGCTCCATAATAAGAACAACAACGAAAAGAAAAAACGAACTTACGACACACATCGTAAGTTCGTCTTTGCACCTATCCTGCATAAGGCAGAACATCTCCACCATCCTCATTAGGATTTATCTGCTCTTCAAAAGAATTATTTGACTTTGCCCCAGGCTCATCCGACTGCCACGAACCTGCTGTAAAATTAGTATCAACAACAAGGCTAAGCATCAGCACGCGAGGCATAATGTACTTCTTCTTTTTCATCGCTGCTTTTATTTAATTTACTATCATCTTCTTTCCATTCACCAAATACACACCTGGCGCAAGATAGAACGTTTGTGGTTTGCCTGCCTTTATCAACGTTCTAACAACGCATTGTCCCGACAGGTTAAACACATCAAGCGGAATATTTTTACTTGCTTCAGCTGTGATATGCCCAGCACCAAGGGTTACTTTCAGCACAACCTCTTCTTGTACGTCTTGTATAGCGGTTGGCGTTACATCATCAACATCGTCGAAGGTAACTCCAAACGAATTGAAACCTTTAGACTGAAGAACCTTGTGATTATCGGCATAGTACACCGAACGGAAGGGATATAGGAATAAATCATCCTTACTAAGATTCTTAAATGCAACAAACCTATTGAGCGAGAAATAGAATACCATCTCGTTTCCACTCTTACTTATCTTACGTCCAGAGTATGTGAAATAACTCTTGAGAGACGTAGTCACATTTGTTATATTACAGCTAACCGCATCGCTAGTAACCAATCCCATCAGTGCTTCAGGCGTTTTCTTTATAAGTGCTCCCTTCTCGCTAGCCACAAAAAACACGTTCGTAGCCCCCTGCGCCGCCAAAACCTTTATAACATAAGGCTGATTAGCCTCGCTCTTGCCAGTATTTAGTTTCTCTAGCTTGGTCATATCACCATAATCAGCACCCTCATGATTGCGTTTATCATTCTTATTATAGACTACCGCCCCATTAGCAATCTTACCGATATAGAACTTCGATTTTTCTTCACCCTTATTCTCGTGTATGCCATCTGCACCAACTGTAAGTCCATAAGGCAACACAAGTGTGGCATAGTCTACCCTACCATGAAATGCTGGAGCTATATTTCGTGTATAGCTAGCATAACATTCGGGGCGCAACTGAATGTCGTAAGGTGCAAAGAAAGGCATTTTATCAACGAGAACAAGATTGTTTCTACCTTCAAAACCAGGCTTTCCTTCGTATTTCAGCGCCGTATTAGGAACACTAGCCAAGGTTTTTGAACGATAAGGCAAGTATATCAACGCATTACTTGCCAGTAACCCACGCAAACTATCGAGCTTATGCACCAAATCTTGAGTTTGACTCACGGGCAAGATGTCAAACAACTTTGAACCATCAATGTAAAGCACTTCTTTGAGAGACTTAGGCCCATTTACGCCACCGTCTTTACGTATAGTATCCTCCAGCGCTTCAATAATTTGATTAAGCGAAAGGAAACCAAACTCACTAGTTGCACCCTCTTGAGGTTTGTTACCATCAACACCCGACTCAATGGTTTGAATCTCAGCGCCAAACATTTTATCATCCAGATGACGCTTATGCGCATCATCTTTATCATACATAGGCTTATTATAAAGTGGCACCCACTTAATCCTAGCCGTATAACTAGCGAACTCAAGCTTTATAGTGGTTTGATAATAAGCAAAACTTCTGTGCTGTTCCCCCTTTGTTGGCGCAATATTATAGCGCGTTTCGTCTGTGGTGTACAGATACATCGTTTTTGTTTCCTTATTTTGTAGCTGCGCGTTGGTTGGCGAGAAATTACCTTTTGCTTTTTTCTTACTAACTTGACCATCGATAATTGTCACCTCTTCACCTTCTGTTTTCGAGTAAACATCTAAGGTAAAAGGCTTTTCAGAAAAATAGGCAGAAGGCTTTAGCTTGTTGGTGTTCGACAGTTCACCAGCATTATTAAATGGGAACGCGATATTTCCAGCAGCGCTAACAGAAATTTTCTTACCATAATCGCAATTTTCCACAAGATCCACATGGTCGTAAAGCCTATCTTGCAGCGTCTTATAATATTCAGACCCCACAAAACTATAACGCGAATGATGAGGAACATGAGGATAGCCATAGGTTTCATCGGCAAATTCAGACTTCAAACTATCGAACGAAAATTGCACTTTTGTTTGATCAGACAAGCCCTTTGGCACCTTATACACAAACTTTTCTCCTCCTAGATTAAAGTCTTGCGCCTCAAAAGTACGTACAACTTTATTATATTTGCCGTTGCACACCACATTCACCGTATTGATATAAGGATTAAGCGCCTCCATGTACAGCGTTATCCTCAACAACGCAGTGGGATTGGCCACATGACTTGTGCCCTCAATTCTAAACTTGATGGCATCGTTATTGTAATCACGAAGCTCAAAACCACCACCAGTTTCATCCGAAACATCCACAGTAGACCTATAATTGCCCTTTTTATCATAAGTAATGAGGCGGAACGGGGTGGAATTATCAACCATCTCAACAGCTTCGACTCTTAGTTGTTGATTTCTTGCTTCTGTAAAATACGCCGTTTCTCCTGGCTTTACGCTTAGCCAAAATTTACTCTCTGTGCCTTCATACCTTTTAATATAGAGGTAGAACGAATTATTATTTTCATCTAACCTAACATGTTTATTGTCGTCTGTTAATTTTGCTCGGGCAATATAACCAGACTCCCACGGCATCTTATACGATAAGTATTTGGGCGCTCCATCAACCAATGTATACAATTCATTGTAAGATGTGCGATGCCATATAGCAGCATTTTCCCTAGCAACGCCCTTGAGTTCGCTATCTAGATAAGTGTTGCCATTACGCAATCTAAAACCACATTTCTTGTATTGATCAGTTTTATAATCGAACTTAACCCCTGTGATGCGATAACCAACAGGCACCCTCACGTTTTTACTTTCTCCTTGAACACGTGCAGATGTTGGCGCTTCAATATAGAAAGTTCCCGAACGCAGAGCATACCATTCGTCGCCTTTTGCATCATTACTTTTCACGCATTTAATTGTTTTGTTACCACGAGTAGCATCCCACGTTTCTCCATCTGTTGCCCCTTCTTCGAAAAGATTGACACTAGCAGTCATCTCCAAACTGTGTTTTTGATCATAACCATAGTATTTTGTACCTCTCTTTTCGAATAATTTCAAATGCCCAACATCTGTTTTACCAAGTGTCATCACATTCTCTGAAAGACTAACATAGTTTTCGTGTTCCACATTTGGTAAAAGTGTACATTCAATCTCTTTGTCTGCAGTAAACCAAATTTGAATACTATCATAAGCAATGCCGGCAGTACTGAGTCTATGAGTATTTCCTGAAAAGCAGAAATAGAGAATATTGCCCATGTCTTCGCCTTTCCGTTCGATGGTGTAAGATTTCTTTTGTGCAGTTCGTGGTATTCTTACATATGCGCCATTACGATAAGTTGGGCGTTGGTAATTGGCAGCTTCACTATTAGGCCTAATATCATTCTTAGCCACTTCGCCAAAATACCAATCGCTATACCTACCATACTTCAAATCTTTTATTCGACCATCCAAAACACTATAGTCTGAAGTTGCATCCAAAGAATCTGAAATAATGATTTTATAACGCGTAATCCTATATCCCTTTGGCAAAGCAAGGGATGTATAATTTGGTGCGGGGCCCACCACTTGTATCATCTTTTCCCGTCCATTCTTGGTATAATACAGCAAGTTACAAGTGTGATTACCCAACACGCCATCTTTCGACAGCGTGGGAAAATCAGAACAAGAATAAGTAATTGGCAACTGCTTGTGCTGCCAAAGCGAGCCATACCCCGACTCAAACCCAACCTCAGAACTCTGATGTGTATAGGCAGAGATAAGGTTTCCGAGTTTAGGACTGATAGTTGCGTTCTGCGCTGCCACAGGTAAGCAGTTCAAAACCACGAATAGGACCGTTAGAAACAATAGCGAATGTTTGCTTAACATCCGCAATCGGCGATACATTTTCATCATTAATTCCTAAATTAAATTATGTCTTCATGATATGCCCTGCGACTGTTTCTCATGGCTTTCGCATGCTTGGCGGCATATCGGATTATTTTTTATGGTGTTTATGTTTGCTTGCACAGCGCTTTGTGCTTATGCTAGCTGTATTGTTTAATTGTCTATACAACAGCAACTCCCTAGGGATTGCTCGTTTTGCGTAGGCTCTATTCTTTTTAGTTTTTATGTTTATTAGGCATGGCGTTGTTGTTCATTGTGATATTAGTTGACAGTACGCATCCTTTTCATTATCTATAACTCTTTGCAAAGATAGTTAAAATATAAGACAAAACACTAACTACATGAACAATATTTTAAACCTACCTATAATTTTACACTTAATTAACTTATAAACCCTGAAATTTCCTCACCAAACTATGCATAATTTATTATCGCAATACTTTACTTCATAACCTAAGACCACCTTCAAAACATCACAACCACGTTAAGTCCCAATAGCGCAAGACGCCACTTTGCACCTATTTCAAGTCGGCATCTTCGCTTCTTGGATGTGTTTGTCGGCTCTCTCCCCCTTACTTGCAATATAAAACCAACCAGTAGCTACTAGAAGAAAAAAGAAAGGCAGGTTTCGACATCCGTCGTAAACCCGCCTTAGTGCTATTACATTAGTGCAATTACATTGGAGGTAAGCTAAAATCAGCATCCTCATCAGCATTAAATTCCTCTTCGAACGAATCGCCAGCCTTTGCTCCTGGCTCATCCGACTGCCACGAACCCGCGGCTAAATGTTTTTCAATAGTTACGTCGAGCGTCAGTACGCGAGGCATTATGTACTTCTTCTTTTTCATCGTTGTATCATATTTAGTTAACAATCATCTTCTTCCCGTTCACCATATACACACCAGGTGCCAGATAGAACGTTCGCGTTTCACCGCCCTTTATCATAGTGCGTGCAACACTTTGTCCCGACAAATTAAATATATTGAGCGGAACATCTTTGCTTGCTTCTGCCGTTATCTGCCCTGCCCCAACAGTTACTTTAAGCACAATTTCTTCTTGTACATCCTGTATATCGGTTGGCATTACGTCTTCAGCATCGTCAAAGGTAAGTCCAAAAGAGTTAAACCCTTTAGACTGAAGCGCCTTATAATTGTCGGCATAATACACAGAGCGGAAGGGATAGAGATATAAAGTATCCGATCTAAGATTCATAAATGCAACAAACCTGTTGAGCGAGAAGTAGAACACCATTTCGTTTCCGTGCTTGCTTATCTTATGTCCTGCATAAGTGTAATAACTCTTGAGAGACGTATTCACATTTCTTATCTTGCAGTTAACCGCATCACTAGCAAGCAAACCAGAGGGTGCGTCAGGCGTTTTCTTAATCAACGCTCCCTTCTCATTGGCTACGAACGATACGTTAGCATCACCGAATCCAGGCAAGATGTTAATGATATACGGTTTATTGGCCTCACTCTTACCAGTATCAAGCTTTTTTAAGTGTGCCGTAATACCATAGTCGCCACCTTCATGGTTATTCTTATCGCCATCTTTATACACCAATGTGTTTTTATATATCGTACCCATACAGAACTGCGAAGCATCGCCAGCATTGTTGATATGCACACCATCATCATTAACAGTCAAGCCATAGGGTAACACCAGCGTGGCATAGTCAACTCGGCCCTTACCTTGCGATGTAACTCGTCGTGTATAGCTAGCGTAACAATCAGAATTTAACTGAATATCGTGGGGTGCGAAGAACGGCATTTTATCGGTGATAACAAGATTATGTTTACATCCAAAGCCTGTTCCATCTGTTGTTTGCAAAGCCGTTTGAGGGACATCGGCCAACACTGCAGCACGATAAGGCAGATATATCAAGGCGTTCTTTGCAAGTTTTGCGCGCAAGCCTTCAAGGATTGGTGGCAACTGCTGGTCGTGCCTAGTGGGTATAATATCAAACAATTTAGATGCATCTACATAAAGCACTTCACTCAAGTCTTTAGGCACATTAGGTCCAGGATGTTGTTTTATCGCTTCCTCTAGCACCTTCACAATTTGGTCGAGCGTGAGGTATCCAAACTCACTAGTAGCACCAAACTGATGTTCCTGTCCTTCAAATCCCGACTCAGTGGTTTGTATCTCTACACCAAACATAGGTTTAGACGCGAAATGCTTATTATCCTTATCTTTATAGAACATCGGATTATTGTAGAGCGGTATCCACTTAACCTTAGCCTCATAATTTTGGAACTTCAGGGTAATTGTAGTGTGGTAATAAGCAAATACCCTGTGTAGTTCTTTCTTTGTAGGCGCAATATTGTACCTTGTTTCATCGGTGGTATATAGGTACATTGTTTTTGTTTGATTACCTTCAAGTTTGGCATTATCTTGCGAATAGTTGCCTTTAATCGTGTGTCCCGCTTCGTCTTTAACGGTCATATTATTATAACCATCATAGGTAAATATATTTTCAGAGAAGTATGCAGAGGGTTTCATTGTACTAGTGTTAGACAAGTCTGCCGCATTATTAAATGGGAAAGGCACATTTCCAGCCTCTAAGGCTATTACCTTCTTTTCATAGGGATAATTGGCAACAATATCGGATTTACCGTAGATATCGTCTCTCACTGTCTTATAGTATTCAGAGCCCACAAAACTAAAGCGCGAATGGTGACGAGAAGCCTGGTCCCAATACGTATTATCTGCATATTTCGACTTGAGTATTTCAAACGAGAATGGTAGTTTGGGATTTTCAGAGAAGCCCACAGGTACCCTATAAATAAACTCTTTACCACCTAAGCGGAAGTCTTTCGCGTGGAAGGTACGTTTCATCTTGACGTTGTATGCACCTGTACACACCACATCCACCGAGTCGATATAGGGGTTAAGTGCCTCCATTTTCACGGTAATGTTCAACAACGCTATTGGGTCAGGATGGCCAGGTAGAGCTTCAATTTGGAATTTAACAGCGTCGTTGTTATAACCATCTAGCGAGATTTCTCCATTAGGAAGCTTATCGTCAACATCTACCACGGTTTTAAATTCCCCTTTTACATCACCAATACTTATGCGGAATGGGTCTGATTGTTGTTTAGTTTCTTGAACAGGCACTGTTTTCATCCTACCCTGACCTTTGTCTGCTTTAAGCCATGCATTATGATTATTTGGCGCGTGAAGCCAATATTTAGTATCGTTGTTAAAACCATTCTTTGCCCATATATAAGGTGTATCTCCTTCAAAAAGATAAGTAGCATGCTTATTCTCTTTAGACAACTCTAGTTTTATATCGTAACCACCACGTGGCTGCTCTCCGTATACCAAATAGTATGGTTCACCATTGATAATGGTATATAGTTCGTCGGTACCTGTTCGATGCCATATTGCCCCTTGATTAGGAGAACTAACTCCTTTCAAGTCTGCATCAAGATAGTTGCCTTTTGACCTATAGGATTTTAGTTTAAAACCAGAAGTTCCATATTCTCCTTTTTTATGTTCGAACTTAACGCCTGTGATGCGATATCCCACAGGCACTTTTACGTCTCCACTTTCACCCTGTACTTTCGCCGTAGTAGGTGCTTCCACAAAATAAGTTCCAGGCTTTAAAGCGTACCACGAATCACCCCGTGTGTCTTTAGAATGGACATACGTAATAATTTTATTACCCCTTGTGCCATCCCAGGTGTTACCATCAGTAGCCCCTTGTTCATAAAGGTTAATGCTGGCAGTTGTTTCCCAAGTTTGACGTTGGTCGTAACTATAAAAAGACTTACCATTTTTTGTGTGTAAGCTCAGTTTACCCACATCGGTTTTACCCAATAAGAATGGATTTTCTGAAAGGCTAACAGGAATGCTATGTTCTACAGCAGGAATTAGTTTGTTTTCGAACGCATCGTTAGCTGTAAACGAAATTTGAATGGTATCGTAAACAAATCCAGCGAGATTATTATTTTCCATATTACCTGCAAAACAGAAATAAAGAATATTACCCATGTCTGCTCCCTTGCGTTCTATCTTGTAGCTGCGACCTGGTTTACCAGGTAAGATTGTTATTTTTTGTGCTTCACGAAACTTAGGTATACTATAAATACCACCAGTCTCGCTGTTCTCTATAATATCCAATTTATCAACTTCGCCAAAAAACCAAGGCTTTCTACGACCAAATGGCAGGGTGGGCAAAACATCATCCAATATGGCATGGTCTTCATGCTTATTCAACCCATCTCTAATTACGATTTTATAACCTGTAATCTTATATCCCTTAGGTAATGCGATGGAAGAGTAATTTGGCGAAACACCTACAACATGAATCAGCTTATCCTCACCATTTTTTTTATAATATAAAAAGTTACAAGTGTGATTACGCAACACCCCATCTTTAGAAAGCTTAGGATAGTCGGAGCAAGAATAAGTGATTGGCAATTGTTTGTGTTGCCAATACGAGCCATAGCCTGCCTGGAAGCCCACCTCTAGCGCTTGATGGGTATAAGCAGTGATAAGATTACCCGACTGAGGATTGATCAATGCATCCTGTGCAGAGGCAGGAAGGCCACCCCACGCCATAAGTAAGGCAACGAATAACCGTAACGGATATTTGCTTAGCATCCGTAAGTTGTAATACATTTTCATACTAGATACTTTTATTAAGTTATGTCTTCATGATATGCTCTGCGGCTTTTATTTCATGGTCTTTGCCATCTGTACGGCATATCAATTTTATTAATTGAGTGTGTTTACTTGCTTCGGTGTTCTATGGCCGTGCTTAATGTGTTGTTATAAATGGTTCTTACTCTGCCAAGCCATGTATTTTGCATCTCTGATATATTTAGGTTATAATCCCATTAGAAGCTCAATGTTCTGGCGTGGCGATGTTGTTCATTCTGATATTAGTTGACAGCAGCCTTTCGTAATGTTGTCTATAATATAGCGCAAAGTTAGTTAAAATAAATGTAACAAACAACAACTACCTCATAAAATATTATTTTCTATACAGTTTTTTATATTTTAAAGAAAAAGGAAACAAGAAACAAAGCTAAAACATTCTTCGGTTATTCGTAATTTATATTCAAAACATCAACCAAAACGAAGCGAATAAAAACAAGTAAAGCAAGCCACGAGATAATAAGCCAATAAACAAACAAAAACAAATTGCTAATAAGAAGAATCTACATAAATAACACTAAAATACTATTAAACAAGCGTTTACAGAATAGGCATACAAATAAAAATTGCAAAACCCTGAATTAAAGAAGCAAAAGAAGCATACGAAAAACACGAAGAAAGCATAAAGCTAGACACAAAAAGCAAGAAGAACGCGAACTTTTAGTATTATTCACAACTCTTTGTATTAACTATTTAAGAAACGTAAAGCATGAGCTATAAAGACAGAGTTAGGAATACTCTATTTTTCGTATTTATTTAATCTTTTATCTGTTTAAATTCAATTATTAAGAATATACTTTATAAAATTCTTAATAGCTTTTAATAGATTTTCTTGCTATACAACATCTATCAAAATCCAGCGTTAACGAGGAAGCAATACAGAGACCCAGCCCTTACGTTGACCCAAAAACAGGATGAAACACATTAACCACACAAAGAGGTACACCAGGTTAACAAGACATACGTGATACATCTACACCTCTCTGAAGCGATGCACTATTATAGGTAAGGATGGTTTCCACTTACACTAACACACCTATTATAATATATGCGTTAAACCCAAATCGGTAATTAAACCACAATGTTTCCAGAATTCTTGCTTTTGTGTTGTTTCCTAACATCTTATATTATCTTGTCGGTATCTTATATGTCTTTGCACTTTGACGTAGTCAGCTACACCTACGTTACAAAGACAGGCAATCTGCTCGACAATAAAACAAAATCTGTTTAGGCTCTAATGAACTATGAGGGTTAAAAATATCACCCAACCACTATTCACCCCCAATTGGTAATAATAGTGTTTATCACATGTTTTATATTGCAGTCATTGCTTCCTGCTCATCTTTCGTTTGCTTGTTGATATAGTGCCAGACTTATTCTTTTGGCATAATCCACTATAGAATTAAGATTAAGACAGTCAATGCGCTTAACATTACACAAAATCCAAACGACTCTCATCACTGATAGGGGCTTACTGCAAGCTACCTTTACAACCATTGATGGTGGCTCTTTATTTCTACCCGTACTGTATTGAGAAACAAAACCACCCTCTACGCCCACGCGTGTAAAGTTTTCAGCATAGAATTTAACATAAAATTCGACCATTTTAGCCACCAACCTCCCATTCGCTCGCAAATATTCAATTCTCGCGGCCGTTTGTTTTGATAAAAATAGAGCACAACAAGCAAACGTAAACAAAGAGAGATTTCGTTAAATAAACCGTATTTTTTACCACTTTTGGGGCTATTTGCATCAAAAATCAGTGCTAACTCCTACAAAACGCAGTGCTATCTCCTACAAAACGCAGTGCTAACTCCTACAAAACGCAAGGCTAACTCCTACAAAATGCAAAGCTAAATGGTGCAAAACGCAGAACAAAATGCTGCATTTCGCGAATTTAGGAGAGACCCACTACCTAACAAGCACGTACAATCTACAGTCTTTTAGAACAAAAATAACGCCAAAAAACGACTTTTTAGCAGCAAAAAACAAGCTTTAGGACTGAGAAAATTTGCGAGTAAAACACAAAATAGAAAGGTAAAATGATGCAAAATGCAGCTAAGTAACTCAAAATCGATGTAAAAACAAAAGAAGGAAGGTAGAAAATTGGGGCAAAATGCATGGTTTTGACCACCCTTTTTCGCTAGAAGGAGTTGTCCAGAAGCATGTGTTTTGTAAAGTTTTATTACCACATTTAACACAAAGAACAAGAAAACCAATTTGGCAAACCAACCGCCATTCGCTAACAACTGTTTTAACATACCCCATCTAGACATATTACATCTACATTGTGGCGTTGCCTATGTTCTATTAAGCCTTCAACACAAGATCTTCAAGCAGTTAAGCCCACAAAGCAGCCATCTATACCCACTAGGACACGAAAACAAAGATAATTCCAAATTGGTCATTAGACCACAATGTTTCCAGAATTCTTGTTTTTGTGTTGTTTCCTAACATTTTAAATTTTCTTGTCGCCATCTTGTGTGTCTTTGCAACTTGACGTAGGCCGCTACGCCTGTATTACAAAAACAGGCAATCTACTCGACAATAAAACAAAATCTGTTTAGGCTCTAATGCCCGATTTGGGATAATCAAAGAACGCACATCCCTACCACAGACAAATCACGAACTAGCCATAAAACCAGCCTTAGACGTGGAAAAACAAAAAGCGAGACAGCCCATGAGGGCCATCCCGCTTTATAGAAGTGTGCAAAGATGCGTTGAACCACCTTTACACGTAAGACTTCAAAATTATAGTTGAGTGAAGAAATCGTTGCCCTTATCATCAACAAGGATGAAAGCAGGGAAGTTTTCAACCCTAATTTTCCAAACAGCCTCCATACCAATTTCGGGGAATTCCACGCATTCGATGCTCTTAATAGAATTCAACGAAAGGATGGCAGCTGGTCCGCCGATGCTTCCCAGATAGAAGCCACCATGCTTTTTACAAGCATCGGTAACAGCTTGAGTGCGGTTACCCTTAGCAATCATAATCATCGAGCCACCATGATCTTGGAATTCGTCAACATAGGGATCCATACGGTTGGCCGTAGTTGGGCCCATTGAGCCACAAGGCAGCCCCTTTGGCGTTTTTGCAGGACCAGCATAAAGCACGGGGAAATCTTTAAAATATTGTGGCAGATCGCCCGTCTCGTCAAGTCTTGCCTTGAGTTTAGCGTGTGCGATGTCGCGAGCCACGATGATGGTACCGTTTAAGCTTAGACGAGTAGACACTGGATATTTGCTCAACTCCTTAAGAACCTCGGCCATGGGTTTATCCAAATCCACCTTAACAGCGTTGCCTTCGCCAGCATTGCGCATTTCAGCGGGAATTAATTCGCTGGGGTTATCGTCGAGTTTTTCAATCCATATACCATCCTTATTAATCTTAGCCTTGATGTTTCTGTCGGCCGAGCAGCTCACACCCATACCCACGGGACACGAAGCACCATGTCTAGGCAAGCGTACCACGCGGACGTCGTGTGCAAAATACTTACCGCCAAATTGCGCACCCAGTCCAATTTTGTAAGCCTCATCGAGCAAAAGCTTCTCCAATTCCACATCGCGGAAGGCGCGTCCCGTTTCGTCGCCCGTTGTAGGCAGCGAGTCGTAATAGTGAGTAGAAGCCAGTTTTACGGTGAGAAGGTTCTTTTCGCCACTCGTACCACCGATAACAAAAGCGATGTGATAAGGAGGACAAGCAGCCGTTCCCAAGCTTTTCATCTTATCGATGAGGAAAGGAATGAGCGTACCAGGGTTTTGCAACAAAGCCTTTGTTTGCTGATAGAAATATGTTTTATTGGCCGAGCCACCACCTTTTACCACGCAGAGGAAACGATACTCCTTACCTTCGGTGGCTTCGATGTCTATTTGTGCGGGCAAGTTACATTTGGTGTTCACCTCATCATACATATTGAGGGGTGCATTTTGCGAGTACCTCAAGTTCTCTTCAGTGTAAGTTTTGTACACACCTTTAGAGAGCGCCTCCTCATCACAAAAACCCGTCCAAACGTGTTGTCCCTTTTCGCCGTGAATGATGGCCGTTCCGGTGTCTTGGCAGAAAGGTAATTTGCCTTTAGCAGCCACTTCGGCATTGCGCAAGAATGTGAGTGCCACATACTTATCGTTGTCGCTAGCATTGGGGTCGGTAAGTATTTTTGCTACTTGTTCGTTGTGTTCGCGTCTCAAAAGGAAGTTTACATCGCGGAAGGCAGTGTTAGCGAGCATGGTTAAGGCTTCGGGAGAGACTTTCAAAATTTCGTTGCCTTCAAATTCGCTTACCGATATTCCTTCTTTAGAGAGTAGGTAATACTCCGTTTCGTCTTTACCAAGTTGAAACATAGGAGCGTACTTAAATTCGGGTGTTTGTGCCATAATGTTTGTATTTATTGTTTATTAGTTAACGAGTTAACAGGGAAAACTAGGAAAATGAGGATTACTAGATTAACTAGGATTACTAGGATAACTAGATTAACTAGGATAACTAGGATAACTAGATTAACTAGATTAACTAGATTAACTAGGATAACTAGCTTACAAGAAAAACTAGATAAACTATAACAACCTATCTACAGCCTAACAAGTAAACAAGTTGACACGTTAATTACTTAACCTGCCAACTTGTTTGCCTGTCAAAGATTATTAGAATCCAAAGATTTCTTGGGTTGTAACCCTTTTAATCTTACCAATCTTCTCAAGTCCCTTCATGTCGAGATTCTTTTCATCACCAAGAATCATGTAGCGTAGGGGCTTTTTAGCCATTGTTTGCTTTTCGAATTCAACCATTTCTTTCAGCGTAATCTTGGGCAATTCTTTGTAAACACGTTCCATGACATCGAAGTCAAGTCCCAAGCGTTGTGCTCTTTTATAAGCGTTGATGATAGCAAACTTCGTTGTGCGTTCGGTGGCGATACGCTTCATTGACGCCTGTTTAGCCAGTTCGAAAGCCTTATCGCTTTGTGGCATTTCATCGATAATGCTATTGAAAGCCCTCACGCAGTCCATCATTTTATCGTTTTGGCTAATGATTTCGGCCTGCAGATATTCGTTACCACCCATTCTATAAGGCGTAACGTAGCGAGCACCGGCGCTATAAGCCAGTCCGCGAGTCTCTCTTAACTCTTGGAAAACGATACCATTCATGCCCGTTCCGAAATACTCGTTGAAGAGATACACCATGGGTTGTTGTTCCAAGTTCCATCCTTTGCCACTGTTGTTATACAATCGCATATAGATATTTTTAGCTTCGTAGGGAGCGAGCCACACCTCGTTTTCTAGCGTTTTAGTCTCGGCATAGCGTTTTCCTTGAGGCACATTGGCCAGTGTTTTACCAATGGCATGACCTTCATCGATAATCTTCACCAGTTCTTCGGGAGTGGATTCGCCACAATAAAGCACCTCGTGTTTATAGTTTCTCAAGCTTTTGAGCAGGTTGAGCAGTGTTTGAGGGTTGGTTTTATCCAGTTGATCATTGCTCATCTGGTTTCGAATGGGGTTGTATGCGCCATACGTACCATAGGCAGTGAGAGCAGTGAAGTTGTATTTTTGGTTGCTTCTTCTGTCTTTGCGCACCTTCTTTATCAGTTCTACAAGTTGTTTATAGGCAACGTTGTCTACCTTGGCGTTAGCCAGCAGGTGTTCAACCAGCCACAGAGCCTTAGGCATATTTTCGTTCAAGCCCGTGATAGTGATGTTCAGATTGTCGGCACCAGCCGAGATGCTATAATCGCAAGCCAACTGATAGAAGCGTTGTTTCACCTGTTCGGGTGTAAGTTTGTTCGTACCCAAGAACTCCAAATAGTCGGGAGCGATATCCAAACGATTGTCGGCTTCCAATCCAAAGTCGTAGCGGAAGGCCAAAGTAAAGAGTCCGCTATTCTTATTGGGAACATAAAGCACGGGCAATCCCTTCTTCGTTTTGGTTTTAACCAAGTCTTTATTAAAGTCAACGAACCGTGGTTGGATAGGTGTAGTTTTGCTAAGAATAATTTCTTTTACGAAATCGCTTTGCAAATCGCGGTTAGAGGGTATAGGAGTAATCTGCGGTTTATCAATTTTCTTTTGCGTGGTGTCTTCGCCTTGGCGTTTGTAAACGAGCGCATAATTGTTATTAAGATGCTTGTTAGCGAAGTCTACGATTTGCGCTTTGGTTATTTTAGAAATACGGTCAAGACGTTCAACCACCGTTTTCCATTCCTGTCCATTAATAAAAGCGTCAACATACATATCAGCCACCTCCTTGTTTTTCTCCAAGGCGTGATAGTAATCCAGCTTCATATTGTTGATAACAGCAGGCAGAAGGTCGTCGGCGAAATTTCCTTTCTTGAGGTTTTCAATTTCTCCCAGCACAAGTTTTTTTACGTCATCAAGACTTTGTCCCTCTTTAGGCGAAGCCGAAATAGCCAGCAAACCACTCTCGGCCATAGTCATTGCGAAAGCCCCACCGCCAAGATATTTCATTTTTTGCGCCAGGTTTATATCCATCAATCCAGCTTTGCCGTTGCTCAAGATGGTAGATATTACGTCCACGGTATCCATTTGTAGTGAGTTACCGCCATCAAATCGCCATGCCATCATAATGTTTTCGGCCTCAGTACCCATCACAGTAGTGTCGCGTGGCGCAGTGAGAGGTTTTTGTTTTGGGAATTGTGGGAAAGAAAGGTTATCGCTTTTTTTCCACGAAGAGAAATATTTATCAATGGTGGCGATAACCTTATCGGGGTCCATATCTCCCGCCATACAGATAGCCACGTTGTTAGGAACGTAGTAGCGATTGAAATAATTCTTGATATTTACAATCGAAGGATTTTTCAAATGCTCTTGCGTACCGATAGTGGTTTGTGTTCCATAGGGGTGGGTAGGCATCAAAAGCTTGGAGATAGCTTGCCATTCCTTATTACCATCACGAGTAAGACCGATGTTAAATTCCTCGTAAACGGCTTCGA
This sequence comes from Hoylesella shahii, assembly GCF_937990675.1. Taxonomy (NCBI): domain Bacteria; kingdom Pseudomonadati; phylum Bacteroidota; class Bacteroidia; order Bacteroidales; family Prevotellaceae; genus Hoylesella; species Hoylesella shahii. Next base: position 21,282 of record NZ_CALKQY010000056.1, read on the forward strand.
GTTCGGTATGAAAGCCGCGTATTACCATATTTTGGAAGCGGTCGGCCTGTATTTTAGCCCAGTTTTCCACTTCGTTAGCGGGAATATCTTCGGTGTAGCAAGTAACGTCGTTGCTGGTGTAAGCATTGGTTTTTTCAGCCCCGATAGACGACATTAGTTTATCGTACTCGTTAGGAATGAAATATTTGGCGGCCACTTGCGACACGCTATCGATGCCATGATAGGCATTTTTGCGTTGTTCGGGGTCGGTAAGCAGACGGTATTTTTCATACCTTTCTTCGATGTCTTTAAGCAAGGGAGCTTCTTTTTCAGCATCCGTTGTGCCGAATTGTTTAGTTCCCTTGAACATCAAGTGTTCCAGATAGTGAGCCAATCCCGTTGTTTCGGCGGGGTCGTTTCGGCTTCCGGTCTTCACTGCGATGTAGGTGTGAATGCGCGGAGTTTCTTTATTCACCGACAGATACACGCGCAATCCGTTGTCCAAGGTGTAGATGCGAGTTCCCGTTGGGTCTCCTTTCACCGTTTGGTACTTGTAATCTTTTGCTTGCATGGCTGTTGCCGTTCCTACTAGGAGTAAGGCAACCATAATCGATTTAATGCTCATACGATAAGATTTGTTTTGTTGATATTATTCGGTTTCTTTATTAAGCTGTTCCACAAAGCCTCGATAGACGTCTTCTTCCACGTCTCCCAGCTTATATTCTTTCAGAGCGTCGTCTTTGATTGTGGCAATCCATTGCTGTTTAGCTTCACGTCCTTGGTCGATGATTTCTTGCCAGTCGGCCTGTGTGGGCTGCGCGATGCCATAGTATTCGTTGATTAGTCTATAGGCAAAAGCCCATTCGTACTGTTCGTATCGTTCGCCTATTTCACGAAAACGAGCAATCACGCCCTGAATATCTGCTATGTCGTTGTTTTTAATTTCTTCGATAAGGCGTAGCTCTTCGCTTTCGGGTAAGAGCAGTCCCGAGAGGTCGGTCCACTGTTTCCAGCCCGTTGTTGATGCGGGTTCGGCCGTTCCATACTTGCGTACACATCGCGCCAAGAACATTTTAATAGCCATATCGTAATTGCGCAGTCCGATATTAAGCGAATTATTGGTAATGACATAGCCTCTAAAATTGTATTCGGCCACGTTTTCTCCTTGAGCTTCGCGCAGTTTTTCCAGAATCATTTTACCCTGCAACATCTCGTTAACCGTAAACGGACTAAGCCATTCGAAGTTGACAATGCTCTTTTGTCCGCTTCGTGGGCGTATGTCGCGCTTTGGCCATTTGCGTACATCGCGATACAAGCCCACGGTATTAAGGTTGCGTCCTGGCACCAGATACATGATGTCGCCATATGCAATGAGGTATGAGAAAGGCACATTGCGCGTGTCGGGGTGGTGCATCAGCTTACCAAAGCACACCGAGAATGCGCCGATATTGGCGGGCATAAGGATGTAGGCACCACTAGCAGTTTTTGTGCCTCGCTCTAAAATGCCATAGTGCATGGGCCCCATTTTGTAGGCATGATTGCTGAAGTTGGTGGCCGAGCCAGCGTTATAGAACGAGAACATGGCGCCAATAAGGAGCGAACTTTTATGATGACTGGCCGTAAACGGGCCACAGAAGGCTGCACAAGCCTCGCCATTGCTCATGTAGCTATTGGCAAAAAACAGGCTTCCCGATGCCGTAAAGCCATTGTTTAGCTGACAAGCTTCGCCCACATAGCAGTCTTGTAGGTTGCAATCGTTGGTTATCGACGAGCCGTCGGCCACGATAGAGTTTTCGCATATAACACCACTTCCCACGTAGACGCCCGTACCGGCAACACTCAGCAGCGAGCAATCAAAGAGCCGCGCTGCCCCATTCACCTCGCAATTATCTTGCACGATAGTGTTAATCACTTCGCGTGTGTTTACGATTTTCACGCCAAAGCCAATTGTTCCCCGTTCGGGCAAGGTGCGTTCCAGTTCGTCTGCAATCATCGTTCGCAGTTGGTCGCGCAAGTTTTTGTCTGCATTATGCTTCACCATAAAGGCAGCCAGCTGACTATTTAGGCCATTAAAGAGCATGACGTTGCCCTCTCCCACCTCGTTAAGCACCGATATTAGATTACCATCCCCGAAGGTTGCTCCCTCCGTTGTCTCCATGGTGCTAACGTTAGAGATGTAGCATTCTTCTTCGATAGTATAGTTATTGATGTAGTTACCGATGTTTTCCACCAGGCAATTATCGCCAATGCACACGTTTCTTAGTGTGGCATTACGCAGAGCGGAGTGTTTCAGAAAACCTCTACTCACCTCAATGTTCTTCTCGAACACGCCCAATTGAACGTCGCCATAGAAAGCAACATTGTGCACATAGGTGGGCTTAAAGTCTTCTGCCACAGTGATAGCCTCCCAGTTTTCGGCTTGGCAGCCGTTGTCTTCCAGCAAGGCAATTTCTTCATCGGTAAGTAATCGGTACATCATTCCGTTTCGTATAAGAAGTCGTTATATGGATATTTCTGCACGTGGAGTTCTCTAACCTTGGCATATAGCCGGTCTCTAAGTTCGTCTACATTGGTTTTTTCGCGTGCCGAGATAAAGATGCAGTTATCGTTTAGTTTGGCCATCCAGGTGCGTTTCAAGTCTTCCAGTGTGAGGTTTTCCTTTGTTATGGGTGTAAGGTCGTCCTCATCTTTTTTCACGAAGGTGTAATTATCAATTTTGTTAAACACAATCATGCTGGGTTTGTCGGCACATTCCAGTTCGGTAAGCGTTTTTTCCACCACTGCAAACTGCTCTTCAAAGTCGGGATGAGATATATCCACCACGTGCACCAGCAAGTCGGCTTCGCGCACTTCATCGAGTGTAGACTTAAAGGAGTCGACCAAGTCGGTGGGCAACTTGCGTATAAAGCCCACGGTATCGGCCAAGAGGAAGGGCAGATTTTCAACCACCACCTTTCTCACAGTGGTATCGAGCGTTGCGAAAAGTTTATTTTCGGCAAACACTTCGCTTTTAGCCAGCAGGTTCATGATGGTGCTTTTGCCCACATTGGTATATCCCACGAGTGCCACTCGCACCATACGTCCTCTATTTTTGCGTTGTGTGGTTTTCTGTTTATCAATCTCGGCCAATCGTTCTTTGAGCAAGGCCATACGCGAAAGGATGATACGGCGGTCCATTTCGAGCTGCGTTTCACCGGGTCCGCGTAGTCCCACCGAGCCTTTTCCGCCTCCGCTACCCGAGCCACCACCTTGTCTTTCGAGGTGTGTCCATAGTCGTTGCAGTCTTGGTAGCATATATCTATATTGCGCCAGCTCCACTTGCGTCTTAGCATTAGCCGTTTGTGCGCGCATGGCGAATATGTCAAGGATGAGCGAAGTGCGGTCGAGAATTTTCACATTTAGTTCTTTTTCGATGTTGCGCATTTGCTTTGCCGACAGTTCGTCGTCGAAAATCACCATTCCCACTTCGCGTTCGGCCTCTTCTTCGGCCAGTATATATTGTTTTATCTCTTCGAGTTTACCCTTACCCACGTATGTAACCATACTTGGGCCATTGAGTCTTTGAGTAAATCTTTTCACTGTTACGGCCCCTGCCGTATCGGCTAAGAACTCCAATTCATCGAGATATTCTTTGGTTTTAGCTTCGTTTTGCTGTGGTGTTATCAGCCCCACCAGCACGGCGGTTTCGGCTTTAACCTCGGATATTACAAATTCTTTCATTTCAGGTGTCTTATTGCATCTTGTCTATTAGAGTGCAAATATAGTGTAAAAACCTAAAACCACAAAGCCTTATCCGCTGTTTTTCGATGCAAGGTGCATGGTCGCTGCTTACTATTTGACAGCTTTGTAACCTTGTGGCTTAGCAAGTTGACAGTTATTCGGTTTACTCCACAAGCGTCAGTGTTTTACTATTGCTCATTTTGTAAATTTAATCAACTTGCTTTATCAATCTCTTTTAGTGTTTATTAGGCATTGTTTATTGCCCCACAGGCTGTTAGCATCCTGCTTTTGGTCTTTTATTTCCCTATATCCATCATACCAGCAAAGCCAATTCGGTCGCGTTCGTCGCTCGATATATCAACAAAAGCCCTACCGTTGTCAAACACCTCCAGTCGATAGTCGTAACGATCTTCTTTATTGTTCACTTTAAAATAGATGTTTATTTTACCGTCTTTGCCCCGTTGCATCACGTAGTCGGTTATTTTTTCAGCAAAATTCAGTCCCTTCCCGCCACCATAAGGCACACGATAAGCATGCCCAAAATAAGGCAGACACGAATAAACCGAATCGGCTGTCACCCTTACATAATAGCCATAACTTAAAGCTTTGGCAGGCAAGCGCTGTGGATATACGTGGTTAACCTCGATGGTAAACAGTTGCTTGTTTAGCGCCTCGTTCACTTTTTGGGTGGTTTCGGCCATACGTTTAGCCTTTTCGGGCGACAGATTTTTATTTGTTGCACAGCCCACCAGTAAGACCAAGGCCAGCAATGCCCCTATCAATTTCTTCATTTTCATAACCTTTCACTTAACCTTTTCATTCTATTTCAATTCTGCTAACGCCATACGTCGCGTTAGGTATCTGCAGTTTGTTCGCCACTTAAAGCAAAACAAACAGTCCTTTAGGGGCTAATCAGGTGCATTTTGTCAAATATGTCCCCTTTAAAACGTGGTCTAAGTTACGCCATTTTCGGCATTTATGCAACGTTTGGCATGGGGTTTAACTCTTTTTACCGCTTCACTTGGTAAAATTTAGTTACGAAAGTGGTAACCATTGATCTCAAAAGAGTTGAGCAAATGGCTGTAGCCAACGGTCTTATTACAACCAACACATTAGTAAATAACACCTTATAGCCAGCATACGTCACTGCAAAAGTCGTTAGACACGAGGCATTAACACACAATACACACAACACCGAAACCCCAAGAGCAACAACCCGATGTGCATTGCCCCATCAACACAATAAAAAACTGGTGCCGACAATCGCCCAAAGACAATTATCGGCACCAGCCTCAACAAGCATCAAGAGATTATTGTTCCACCACCTCGTTGGTAAGTGGCTTGCCTTCGCCAAACTCCTTAATGCTTTCAAGGGTGGTAAGGGCAATATTATGCATGGCTTCGACTGTGAAGAAAGCCTGATGCGAGGTAAGAACCACGTTGGGCATCATCAGCAAACGAGCCAACACATCGTCGTCGATAATCTTGTCGCTGCGGTCTTCGTAGAAGTAATTCTTTTCTTCTTCGTACACATCAAGACCAGCCGAGCCCACTCGTTTGGTGCGAAGGCCCTCGATAAGTTCTTCTGTATTGATGAGTTTTCCGCGTCCTGTATTGATAATCATTACGCCTGGCTTCATCTTAGCAATGCTTTGGGCATTGATAAGGAATGTTGTTTCGGGCGTAAGTGGGCAGTGCAGCGATATAATATCGCTCTCGGCGTACAGTTCGTCCAGCGAAACCATTTGTACATCATACTGTTTGGCAAACTCCATATCAGGATAAAGGTCGTAGGCCAACACCTTCATACCAAAGCCGTGCAATATTTTTATCAGCTCTTTTGCAATTCTACCCATGCCAACAATACCCGCAGTCTTGCCATACATATCAAAACCCATCAAACCTTTAAGGGCAAAGTTGCCCTCACGAGTGCGGTTTACGGCGCGGAAAATCTTGCGATTAAGGGCCAACATCAGCGAAACAGCATACTCGGCAACAGCATGTGGCGAGTAAGCAGGCACGCGAACCACCTTAATTCGACCTTTAGCCGCCTTCAGGTCAACGTTGTTAAAGCCAGCACATCGTAGTGCAATAAGTTTCACACCGTTTTTAATCAGTTCGTCTATAACAGCTGCATTACATTCGGCATTAACGAAAATGCACACCACATCGGCCCCTTTGGCCAATGGAACAGTTTTTAAATTGAGGTGTTCTTGATAATAACGGATGTCGAAACCATAATCAGCGTTTGTTTTGTTAAACGACACTTCGTCGTACGATTTGGCGTCGAAAAATGCTACTTTAATCATAAAGTTGTGGAAAATTTCAATGTTATTAACTACGTTTGCTTGGCCTTATGTGGTGCGTTTTCACCCTCTTTAAATTAGGCAAAAGCTGTTATTGCCCTTGCTTTGCGTTATCCTTTCGCGGTCAAGCATTATTATCTCGAACTACAAAGTAAACACTTTTTTCTGAGATAACCGTCGTTTATGCCTACAAATGTGGATTATTGAAGATAACAACGCACGTGGTGCAAGCCTACTTCACAGAAAAACATCGCTCTCAATCCAAACAAACGCCACAAAACCACCTTATTCCCCCTATATTTTGCTACCTTTGCAAACGCAACAACAGAATTTTAAGATGAAGCTTGTTAGACCCAAAAAGCATCTTGGTCAACATTTCTTGACCGACTTAGGCATTGCGCACCGCATTGCCGACACCGTAGACGCCTGCCCAGAGCTACCCATTCTAGAGGTAGGTCCAGGTATGGGCGTGCTAACCCAATATCTTGCCACCAAGGAAAGACCGCTTCGGGTGGTGGAAATCGACACCGAATCGGTGGCTTTTCTACACCAAAACTATCCTCAATTGGCAGAAAACGTATTGGGTGAAGACTTTCTTCGCATGAATCTTGACGATGTTTTCTCGGGAAAGCCCTTTGTACTAACAGGCAATTATCCTTACGACATATCCTCACAGATATTCTTTAAGATGCTCGACAACAAGCATCTCATACCCTGTTGCACGGGAATGATACAACGCGAAGTGGCTTTGCGCATCGCCTCACAGCCTGGAACAAAGGCTTATGGCATCCTTTCGGTACTTATTCAGGCTTGGTATGATGTGGAATATCTCTTCACAGTAGACGAAACGGTATTTAATCCGCCACCCAAGGTAAAGAGTGCCGTTATCCGAATGACGCGAAACAAGGTTGAAAATCTTGGGTGCGATGAGACATTGTTTAAGCGTGTGGTGAAAACAGTGTTCAATCAGCGACGCAAGATGCTTCGCGTTAGTCTGCGACAACTGTTTGCAGGCAAGCCTGCTTCACCCGAATTTTATGCGCAAGAGATGTTTACACGCCGACCCGAGCAACTATCGGTGGCCGAGTTTGTGCAACTTACCAACATGGTGGAAAAAGAAATAAACACCCCAAAATAATGAACAAGGAAAACACTTACACGCAACTGCTGCCCCAAATAGCGGCAATGATTGAAGGCGAAACATGCGAAACCAGCGTATTAGCCAATGTTGCCGCCGCCCTACACCAAGCATTCGACCAGTTTTTCTGGACGGGCTTCTACATGCTTCACCCCGATGGTATGTTGCGTTTGGGCCCCTTTCAAGGTCCACCTGCATGCTATGCCATCGCCATCGGCAAGGGTGTGTGTGGCAAAGCCTTTGAGGCAGAGAGCACATTGGTTGTTCCCGACGTGGAACAGTTTCCTGGACACATTGCTTGCAGCGCTCTTTCGCGGTCGGAAATCGTAGTTCCCATCTTCTCTAAGGTAGGCAAATGCGTTGGCGTTCTCGATATCGACAGCACACAACTGGGCACATTCGATGCCACCGACAAGCTTTATCTAGAACAAGTGGTGCAACAGCTCACACGCACGCTGTACTAAATCGCGCCCGCTCTCAATACATTTTCAGGAGTAAAGTTCCTTAAGACAAAGGCAAAACACATACTTGCATAAGCAAAAAGCCACAGCTAGCGCAACATTTTAGCCCTAGCTTGTGGCTTTTCTCTATTTTATGCCTATCTTTGCAATAACAGTAATCCTTGGTCCTAATATAAATAGAGTGCCAAAGGGTTGCCCAATGCTAACATATCAGTAAATAAAGGATTATGAGAAAACAAGCATCCAGGTTGTTATTCGGGACAGTAGCTGTGGCATTCATGGCAATACTTATTAGTGCAAACAGCAACGACAACATCATTACCACCGAAAATGGAATGACCGTTGTTAACACCACCGAATTAACTCGCGACATCAAAGGCTTCAAAGGCATCACGCCCGTGAAGATTTTTATTAAGAAAAACAAGGTGGTAAAGGTAGAAGCTCTTCCCAATCGCGAAACACTAAAGTTTTTTGAAAAGGTGAAACCGCTGCTTAAACACTGGGATGGTAAGACCATTAAGAAAGCTCTCAATAGCGAACCCGATGCTATCACTGGCGCAACTTATTCATCAGACGCTATTATGAAGAACGTGCAAGTGGGCCTGGAATACTACAACGACCACAAATAAGCAGCATGCAACAACGCCATTAACCAAAATTTCATCCTAACACGCCTCTCTAGGCTTTCAGCCACTACCTATTCATTATTCACTACAACCCACTAAACACGCTCACTCTATGCATACTGATGGCAAACAGGTACATTTAGCACTGCAATATCTAAGCGTTAACCCCAAGTGGCATGCCACATGGCGTGCCAAACTTGCACGATACGCTCTTGTGGCGTGCTTCTGCACCTTTAACTTCGCGCAAATGCTGATGGCACAAACCACAACAAGCAAACCCAAAAACATGTCGCCCTTAACCACCGACACGCTTTTGGGCGACCAACCTTTGCGCTATATTCTGCAAAAAAAACATCATCTGAACGAAAGAGGACTGGTTTTCAACCCTCTTGACGCTCTTAATGGTAAGCTAGCGGGTGTCAATGTGTCGCGTGGAGGCGATCAAAAACAAGCCATGCTCACCAGTGTACGGGTACGCGGAACCACATCGCTCACTGGCGGAAACGACCCACTCGTGGTGATAGATGGCGTTTCCAGCGACCTAGCCACGCTATCTACCATCTTTCCTTCAGACATCCTGTCGTTTAAAGTATTGAAAAACGCCTCCGAAACAGCCCAATATGGTTCGCGAGGTGCTTCGGGCGTGATACTCGTAACCACCGCTAAGGGGGCACTTGGCAAGTTTCACATCTCCTACGACGGTAATATTGGGTTCGAAACAGTGTATAAAAACCTCAAGATGTTGGGCGGACGCGACTATGTTGCTACTGCTAACGCATTGGGATTGAGTGTTAACGACGGTGGAGAAGACAACGATTTCCCGCGCGACATCACCCGAACGGGATTCGTACAAAACCATCATTTGGCTTTTTCGGGCGGTACCGACCAAAGCAATTATCGCGCTTCGATGAGCGTGATGCAACACCTCATGGTGGTAAAAACAAATGGTTATCGTAACTTTACGGCCAAATTCGACCTCATGCAGAAGGCTTTCGACAACTGGCTAACCGTAAACTTCGGTCTGTTTGGCTCGTCGTTGTCTAACAAAAAAATTCTAAACATGCAGCAGTTGTTTTACGCTGCTGCCTCACAAAACCCCACTTTCTCTACCCAACAGAATGCATCAGGTGGCTGGGATCTCAATTCTCTGGCTTCACAGATAGCTCATCCCATGGCTGTGTTACACCAAAAAGACCACGACCGAGGCTTTAATTTCAACACGCACCTTTCATTCGACTTTGCCATTGCAAAGCATCTCAACGCCCAACTCTTTGGTTCGTACTCGTTTACTACACTCGAAAATGCTATTTTCCAACCCACTTGGACCGAAGCGCAAGGCAAAATGTATCGCCGAGAAAACAAAAACGAAGACTTCCTAGGTAGCATCCAACTTAACTACAACAACACCTGGGGAGCGCATAAGCTCGACCTTACTGCCACTGCCGAACACCAAAACAATCGTAAACAGTTTTTCTTCACCACCGTGAAGGGACTGGCTAGCAACGCATTCGGTTACGACAACCTGATGGTTGGCAACATTCACCCCTACAAAGGCACTTCTAGCGGATACGAATCGCCCAAACTCACCTCGTTCATGGGCAACCTCTCGTACACGTTTCTAAACCGTTACGCCCTCTCGCTAACACTTAGAGCTGATGGTTCTACGCTTGTTGGCCAAAACAATACCTGGGGCTTCTTTCCCTCTACAGGACTAGAATGGAACCTGAAAGAAGAAAAATGGCTGCAAGATGTTAAGTGGCTCGACCACCTGAAACTACAAACAAGCGTGGGACGCTCGGGAAATCTAGGTGGCATCCTGACCTATTACACCCAGCAAACCCTTATGCCCAGTGGCATTATTTCGTATCACGGCATCCCAACCGTAACCCTCGGACAAATAAGAAATGCCAATCCCAACCTTAAATGGGAAACACGCACATCGTTCAACCTAGGACTTAAGACGGGACTTTTACACAACCGTATTCAGCTTTACGCCGAATACTACTACTCCAAAACCACTGACATGCTTTACAACTACGATGTAAGCGTGCCTCCTTTCGCCTTTAACAAGTTGCTAGCCAACATTGGCAGCATGAGCAACAGCGGTGTGGAATTTGGCTTAGGACTAGACCTTATCCGAAAAAAAGACATGGAACTGAGCGTAAACATGAACCTTTCATTCCAAAAAAACAAATTGCTCTCGCTCAATGGCTCATACAATGGCGAACAATTATCGTCGCCCGACATCACACCCATCGGTGGTTTAAATGGTGCTGGCATGCATGGTGGCCACAATTTCATCACTTATCAAATTGTGGGTCAACCGCTTGGTGTGTTCTATCTGCCCCATTGCACTGGGCTAACTCAAAATGCCGATGGCTCTTATCGTTACAACTGCGCCGACCTCGACAACAACGGACGCATTAATCTAGAAGACGGAGGCGACAGACACGTGGCTGGGCAAGCCGTTCCGAAGGCCACTTTGGGCTCGAACATCAGTTTTCGCTATCGGCTATGGGATGTGTCAATGCAACTTAATGGTGCCTTTGGTCATAAAATTTACAACGGCACATCGCTCACTTATATGAATATGGCTAGTTTCCCCGACTATAACGTGCTGCGCGAAGCTCCTAAACAAAATATCAAAGACCAAACAGCCACCGACTACTGGTTGGAAAAGGGTGATTATCTCAATGTTGACTATCTCACCATTGCCTATAACCTCCCCCTGCGTTCGCGCTTTGTAAGCGCCCTCCGCTTATCGGTAAGCGTCAACAATCTTCTTACTATCACTGGTTATAGTGGTTTGTCGCCCATCATCAACAGTTATGTGGTGAACAACACACTTGGCATCGACGATAAACGCTCTTATCCTTCTTATCGCTCTTTCTCATTGGGAATGAGCATTCAGTTCTAACTTCACACACAAAACAGGCCAAAAATGAAAACCCAAACCCACATCCTAAACCTCGCCCTAGCTGCCTTTGCGCTGCTAACCACTACTACGAGCTGCCTTAACGACACGCCTCGCGACCGCATTGAAGAAGAACAGGCCATTAGTTCGCCCTCTTCTCTGTGGATTAACAGCGTGGGAAGACTCTACAACTGCATTGGCTCTAACGAAGAGGGAAAAGGCTTGCAGGGCACATATCGTGGCATATACGATTATAGTACGTTTACAACCGATGAAGCCATTGTACCCACTAGGGGAGCCGACTGGTACGATGGGGCTTTCTGGCAACGACTATACACCCACCAATGGGACGACAACGACCAAGAACTGTACAACCTTTGGTGCTATCTTTTGCAATCGGTGGTACAATGCAACGATGCCATCGCCTTGATAGATAAGCACAAAAACATACTCACCCAGCAACAATGGCTGGCCTATAACGCCGAGGCAAGAGCCATCCGAGCCATGTTCTACTACTACTTGGTAGACCTTTTTGGTAATGTTCCACTGCTAAAAAGCAACAATACATCTGTTTCCGAGGTGTATAACGCACCGCGAACCGAGGTGTTTCGCTTCGCATTCCACGAACTTCAAAACGTTGCTCCACACCTCGCAAATGCACATTCCAATCTCCAAGGCGAATATTATGGAAGGATAACACAACCCGTGGCCTATTTTCTGCTAGCCAAACTGGCGCTGAATGCCGAGATTTTTACTTGCAACAACCCCGAACGCCACACCCCACAACAAGGAACTAACATCCATTTCACCGTCGATGGCCAGAAACTCAACGCCTGGCAAACCACCATTAACTATTGTCAAAAATTGCAAGCAGCAGGTTATCAGCTCGAACAAAACTACGCCGACAACTTTAAACTGCACAACGAGAACTCAAGCGAGAACATTTTTACCATACCCATGGACAAAAATCTCTACCCCAACGAATACCAATACCTCTTTCGCTCGCGCCATTACAACCACGGCAAGGCATTGGGATTGGGGGCCGAAAACGGAGCTTGCGCCACCATTTCCACAGTGCGCGCCTTTGGATATGGCAACCCTAGCACACTAGATAGCCGCTTTAAACTAAATTTCTATGCCGACACGGTGAAGGTTGACGGCCAGGTTGTACGCTTAGACAATGGCAAAGAACTGGTGTACATGCCCTTAAACGTGGAAATAGACCTCACCGCATCGCCCTATATCAAAACAGCTGGCGCACGAATGGCTAAATACGAGGTAGACCGAAAGGGATTTCTCGATGGTAAACTGCAAGACAACGACATCGTTCTCTATCGTTATGCCGACGTGCTACTCATGATGGCCGAAGCCAAAGTGCGCAACGGACAGAGCGGACAAACCGAAATGGATGCCGTGAGAACACGAGCAGGCATGCCAACACGCACCGCCACACTCAACAATATCCTACAAGAACGACTGCTCGAACTGATGTGGGAGGGCTGGCGACGACAAGACTTGATTAGATTTGGACGCTTTACACAAAGCTACGACCTGCGTCAAGCACTCGTAAACGAAAACAAGGGCGCTACAACCCTCTTCCCCATACCCCGCAAAGCCATCGAATCTAATGGCAACCTACGACCCAATAGCAACTTCTAAACATTCATCGGCTTTATAAAAAAGAAAGCAAACAAAGCCATTTTTGCAACGCTATGCCCAAAAAGCAAACAAAATTGCAACAAAATATCGCACGCCACAAAATCAGCATTGTTCTTTTACACGTCATTTCTAACCCAAATGGCGTCAAAGAACCAGAATAAAGCATCCATAAAGCCTGCAATCTACACTTTTTAAGTTATTAAATGTTTGCAAAGCCACATTTGTTTTGTCGTATCGTTAGAAATATATAAATTTGCAAAGATAATCAAATCACGACATAAGCGATTGACTCTATGAACAAGAAAATTTGGATACCCACCATCTTAGTGGTGCTACTCTTGGCCGGCGCAACGGCCTATCTCTTCATCAGCCTTAACAAACAAAAGGAAGAAAACGCAGCAATTAAAGAGCTTGCAGAGATAGACAAGAAGGAGATGGAGAACGAGTATCAGCAATTTGCTCAACAATACAGCGAGATGAAAACGCAAATCAACAACGATTCTATCGTGGCGCAACTCACCGCTGAACAAGAAAAAACCCAACGTTTACTGGGCGAACTACGCCGAGTAAAAAGCACTGATGCCCGCGAAATTACTCGTCTGAAGAAAGAATTGGCCACCGTTAGAGCGGTTATACGTAGCTATGTAATGGAAATAGACTCGCTAAACAAGGTGAATGCCTCTCTAGCACAAGAAAACACACGTGTAAAAGGACAATACGAGGCTGCCACACGCCAAATTGAAGGCCTGAGCACAGAGAAGCGTTCACTATCCGAGAAGGTGGCTATTGCTGCACAGCTCGATGCAACGGGCATCGCGCTCGTGGCCAAAAACAAACGCGGAAAGTCTACCGACCAAATAACAAAGGCCACAACGCTGCAAGTAAGCTTCAATATCACACGCAACGTAACCGCTACAAGTGGCGTGAAAGACATTTATGTACGCATCATGTCGCCAACAGGAAGCCTACTTAACGGCGAAGGTTCGTTCTCTTACGAAAACCGCACACTGCAATATTCCATGAAACGCAGCGTGGAATACAATGGAGAGGAAACGCCTGTGAGCCTCTTCTGGAATGTGTCGCAAGCCCTTCAGGGTGGCACTTATCAGGTGAGCATCTTTGCAGACGGCAATATGATTGGGTCGCGTAGCTTTACCTTTAAATAGTTATAGCACACCTCAAACTAACTCATGGCGAGCAAATGCACACCACAAGCTAGCATTCCTTAACTTAGTACATGCAAAAGAAACGGCAATTAAAATTGAAACTATGGATTGGGGGAGCGTTTATTATCGCTCTCGCGGCTATCGCTGCCATAATTGCCAATAGCTTAAAGACACCCAAAGACCAAATGATTGACGGTCAAGTGGAGGTCTTGCAGTATTCTGTGCAGGTACAACAAAAAGGAAAGGTGCTCGATATTAGAGTGAAAGAGGGAGACTATGTAGAAGTGGGAGACACGCTAGCACTCTATCGAACCGACGATACGCCTATCCCCGAAGACCCCACACTCGAAGTGTTAGCCACCACTTTACACCCCTATCGCACAGGTAACAAAACCGTTGACCGCGCTTATGGACGATGGCAACAGGCCAAAGCGGCCGAAGAACAAGCCGAACGCATATATAGAGATGTAGAGAGAAAACTTGCCAAAGGAAAAGCATCCGTTAATCTTCGCGACAACATCCTGAACGAATATAGGGCCATGCAAGCACAAACTAAGTCGTTTAAAACCGACTACGAGGCTGCGCTTAATAGCTACAAGACCGAAAAAAACAACTTCATCGGTCCGCAAATCATTGCCATCGTCACCAAAGTGGAAGGCGAAGTGAGCGAAATTACTGCCAAACGCGGCGAACAACTATCGGTGGGCAACACCTTGCTGAACATTGCCTTGCTCGACAACTTGTGGGGAAGCATCATGGTGAACCGCAAAGAAAAATCGCTCTTTAACGAGGGCGACACTGTTTCGGTATACTGCAAACCCTTCAGCATGTATGTCAAGATGCGTGTTTCGGGCTTTAAAGCCAATTTCGATTTCCTCGACTCGGATAGCTATAAACACGAAAACGAGGCCTTACAAACCTGGGAGATGCAACTCAGACCGGTATATAAGGTGGATGGCTTACGTCCTGGTATGCAATTATCTGTGCCAGTAAAAGCCGAAGACGGCGCATAACAACCCACACAAGGTCTAAACCTAAAGAGGAAAGGCTGCCAAACGAGAACATAATCCTTAAATATCACATACCATGACCGATATAAACGCACTCATCTTCGCTCTTGCATTTACCATGGCTTTTATGTTATTGATAGGTGCTTACACGCGAATAGAACTAAAAAAAGAGCCTGTGCACATTTATAGAACGCGTTTGCAGCAAGCTTTTTACGTCGTTACGCAGCCCACCGTTGTGATTACCACCACCTTGCTTTTATCCCTTTCGTGGTGCGCTGCCTTAGACTCAGGTAATTTTGCTTATGCTCTTTTGATGCTGCATGGACTAAGAGCGAAGTACGCTTTGGCCATCAATCTCATCATATTGCTCAATTTTCAATCAATGCTGCACTGCATCTTATGTCGCAATCGCATCACTAGCTTCATGTATTACATGCACATTGTCAACTTCATTATGTTGGTTACTCCGGCCACTATATATATTATTTCGGGCCCATAACTGGATACTTGCTCCTCATCGCAGGCGTGAAGTGCACACATCAACCCTCAAAAAACATCAACACCCATGAGGATATGGCATTCAGCCCTCACTCTCTATATCACTAGAACATCATCCCATGCACGAATTTCTACTTAAAATACTCCCTATTGTGATAATCATTGGCATTACGTTAGCCGTGGCACCAGGTAGGAGAAAAGAAAAAAAACTAGGTTATATTCACACCTACGACACTTATGGGAAAATGTTTTTCTACGCCATAATCCTACCCATGGCGCTGATCTTCAATACAGCGTGCGTTTTGGCGGCTACATTGGCCACGCTCAGAGGGGGCGAAATTGGCTTGCTGTTTTTGCTTCTTCCGCGCGACCAAACAAGCATGTTCTTTGTTATTTTAGGCTTTCTGTTACTGGCTGTGCTACATATCTGGTCGCTTGTTCATTGCGTTAGGCATTTTAATAGCTATTGCAATGCCATGTATTGTACACATGCGTTTAACATCTTTATGCTGTTGCTAACGCTTATAGTTTCAACCCTCAGGGGGTAAACAGTTACATGGCATGTGGCATTAGCAAGTTGGCCATGCTTTCCACACATTATAACACTGCCACTTGGTGTATGCGATAACGCCACGACACAAAACAAAACTGATTTCTGCCACATTTTAATAAAATACATTATGGCACATTTTTTGTAAGGAGATATACAAGAAGTGATAAGAAAAAGATACAACGAGTAAAGAGAGAAAACAAAAGCCAAAAGCAAAGAGCAAGGTTTTAAAACACAAGGAAGAGAAAAGAAATAGCCAAACTGCACCATTGCAGAATGGCAACCAATTAAAATAAAATAGGTATTACTTATAAATCAAGCAACATTATGTTAAAGAAGAAAATCGAAGAAGCGCTCAACGCGCAAATCAACGCCGAAATGTGGTCGGCTTATCTATATCTTTCAATGGCAGCATATTGCCACGCTCAAGGTCAGCCTGGCATGGGTAAATGGTTTGAAGTGCAGTTTAAGGAAGAACAAGACCACGCCAAAATCTTGTTCAACTATGTAATTTCGCGCAACGGTAAGGTAGACTTGCGCCCCATTGAGGCCGTTCCAACCGAATGGAACAGCATCCTAAACGTGTTCGAACACTCACTGCGCCACGAGCAATCTATCACCGAAAGCATCAACAAACTGTTTGCGCTCACCTCGGCAGAAAACGACTATGCCACACAAAGCATGCTGCAATGGTTTATTGACGAGCAGGTGGAGGAAGAAGAAAACGTACAAACCATTATCGACAACCTGAATATGATTAAGGATAACGGTTATGGTATTTACATGATTGATAAAGAATTAGGTCAGCGCACTTACAAAGCTGCCACGCCTTTGGCATAAAAGCCACGTGTTTTTTGCGGCTAAAGTGCTGAAACGTTGCTTCCACAAACCTCGATTTGCCTGTGCAAGCCACAGGCTAAGCAACAAAGCAAACCGCAAAACAACACATCTACCACACCCCATGCATGCTTATCGCGAGCATGCATGGGGCTTTTTTGTGTTTTGACTTGAGCCCCCAAAGGCAAGTATATGCGTCTTACTTAGTCAGTTTTATCACTCTTCACAATATAACAATATAACAATAAAAGACGCTTTATATTAATCCCAATATGGAAGGTTGTTCCATGCTCCAACCAAAGAACCAACGGCTGCTCCAGCTAATAAGGTAGTTCCATTTGAAGCCACACCAGCAATACTGCTCATTGCCCAAGCCCTTAATGCACCTGCACCATCAGCTTTAGCCCACTTCTTTGTTCCGTTTTTAACGCCATCCCAAAGCCAGCCTCGTGTCTTCTGCTTTTGATTATGTAATAAGACTGAAATCCATTTGTCTGAATTTTCATACCAGTAAACACAAGAGTTATAAGTAACCCCTGCAACAAAGAAAAGCCCGTCGATCTCTTCGTCTGTCAAATTGGGGTAGGACGCCATAACTTTATTTATTGTTTTCAAAATCTCATCTTCCAAACTGTCTCGAATGATGTCCTCATTATTAAAGAACTCATTGTAGAACATCATCAAAAATTCGGGTTGTTTTATAGCATCCTCGTGTGAGCTTCTTGTTAGTTTATTCGCATCATTTAAAGCGCAATTGCCCAAAATACACTTTTTAAGGAAAGAAAAAGAGGGGAACGCACTAGAACCTCTTGTACTTGCACCTATTCTCTCGCTAAAGGCAAAATCTTTGTTAGCAGCAACAAAGAGGTTTAAACAAGAATCCAATAACATTTCGCTGCGTAGAGAACTTGCACTAATTGCGTCTGGTTACTTTTCGAGAGCGTTATATACACATTCTAACATGACATTATGCCCAATTGTATTGAACTTACTCGCATTAAACTTCTGTTCAATCAATGACTTCTCATTAGACTTTTCTTCGAACCCCGACTCGTTATTGGAGCAAGAGTAGCAAACCGCAAAAAGAATAGGCTTAGAAAACCGATGTAATTTCTATTTCTTCTCACGACTGAAAAAATAAAATAAGATTGAAAAAATTAATGTGAAGATAAAACTGTCCCAGGTTATGATATTTCTAACGGCAACGTCTTTATCACTTGAGAGCATGCAATCAAGTAGATTAATCCCCCAACAAATAAACAATAAAATTACGGGGAAAAGACGTCTCCGAATGTTTTTAATTTTAAGTTTAAGCATATTTAATGTTAAATTTTATAAGTTGAATACTCTGATAGAATAAAATGGCACTATAAAATTAAATTTATAGTCTTTCTTTTGAAGCAAAAATATACAATTTTCTAATGTTTTGCAAAATTACATTCGTGCCGTTAAGTTTATTTTTTACACGACGAGGCGTATTAACACTTCTTTGCATGTTCAGGCGTGTAGCCTTGTAAGGCAGGTTAGCACGTCAGCAGCTACAAAACGACACAAATTAGTAAGCGAAACATTCCTTTTGATGCCCTAGCATAAGCCTACAAACATTGGCAAAAACGACTGGATTTGTTGGTGTTCTAACCATAGTAGCCAAGCTTTTTGCGTTAAAGTTAAGGTCATTTCATCCCTATTCGTTATCTGGATTGTGAAGTAAACGCCCATAGACGCGTTTGATTAAGGATAACGGTTATGGTATTTACATGATTGATAAGGAACTGGGACAGCGCACTTACAAAGCTGCATCGCCATTGGTCTAAATCGTGTTCACCATTGCCAGCTGGTGCGCGCCAATTATGCACGACTAGCGTTTATTAAACACACGCACTGGCTAGGTCTAGGACGATAAACACGGGCCAAAAGCTCCGCATATAAGCCCCATGCTTGTTTACAACCAACAAGTGTGGGGCTTTTTGCATTATCCCCCTTAATGGTATGGTGTTGCCTATACACCGTTTTCACAACATACCAAGAAGCATAACCCAAGTAAAATACTGCAAACAGACGAAGTCTTACACTTAACGGGCATCGCTCTGCAATGATTTGCCGGCGCTATATTGTCAAATATTTGCACCAATTTTTAACATTATGAGTACCATCAGCGCAAATTTTCTGAGCAATGGGCTTATTTAAGCCCGTATTTTTAAAGTTTGTAACACTTTGATTTACTGATTATTACAAACTAAATATGCAAAAATAGCTCTTTTTAGCACCAAAACGGCCACTTTTGACAGACAACTTACTCGCCTAATTGACATCAAGCACGCTTTCACTGCTAAATACTGTTTTCTATATAAAACGCCTTGAAAATATAAGTTTTAGAACATTATATATGCAATACACAACAAATCTACTTGCAAAACGCACCATTTAGCGTTGCGTTTTGTAGGAGATAGCGCTGCGTTTTGTAGGAGATAGCATTGCGTTTTGCACGAGTTAGCATTGCGTTTTGCTGCATATTACAAGCTTAAATGCTGCATTTAGCTTAGAGAAGAACGACATTTAAGTATGATTTCTTGACACTTCCGAATGTGATTTGTGCGCAAAAATTCTTGAAATAGAATTGCAAAAGCATAGCAAATTGCAAAAAATAGGCCGAAAAGCAATTCAAAGCGGTAGGCAATTTCTCATGTTTTAATGCGTTTTATATAGGTTTTAGTAGTTTTTTCGGCTAGAATGGGTTGGCTTGAAGAGGACGATTTGTAAAGTTTATTTACCTAATTAACAATTCATCTCGCCACCCCTTACTTAAAAACAGCAAAAAGCCACCACCCAAACGATGGATAATTGCCTAAAGCAAGATGAACATGTTGGCAACAAGATTGTGGCAACTGCGCCACCCAATGGCGGTAATTAACATCCTCTTGCAGCACCATCGGCAGCGCAACACCTTACCTATATTTCGTTTAACCCAAATTGGTCATTAGAGCCTAAACAGATTTTGTTATATTGTCGAGCAGATTGCCTGTCTTTATAAAGCAGCCGTAGCGGGCTACGTAAAGTTGCAAAGACCTACAAGATGCCAACAAGAAAATAAAAGATGTTAGGAAACAACACAAAAACAAGAATTCTGGAAACATTGTGATATAATAACCGATTGGGTTTAAAAATCATTATCCACGCTTAAATAAGTGCTGACTAGCTCAACTCCATTTATCTAAACAGCAAAAACACTAGTCTCTATTTCCAATTGTGATATAAAAAGCTACACCTATTCTCGCCTCAACATCAGCAAAAAAGGGCAACATGCATCCCCAAAAAGAATGAAGCCACAAACATAAACAGCGCAAGAAAAAGGCTAAACACGCAAAAATACCAACAAATAATGATTGCACAGTTTTTTATTTTTTATTAACTTTGCGCTCGATATTTAAGAACGGCTAGAAGAAACAACATTATTTACTGTTTTTACTGACGATATCTACTTGACAAGCAAAGGGTTTAGGCCATCATTAGCAGTAGAGCGCGAAAGCTTTCATCAAGCAACCGCGCCCCAAAAGCCATGCCCAACAGCAAAGAAAGAGAGAGATGTTGAGAGTAGCCAGTCAGAAAGCAAACAGACATACACAAAATCATGATTAGTCATACATTCAGGACGAAATCTTTCATCACACTTATCGCCCTTGCACTAGCATTGTGCGTGCCCGCGCATGCCCAAGAGGTAAGCAAGAGCAAAAACATGACCGACTCTACGCACCGCATCAGCGAGGTGGTGGTGCGTTCCAACCAGATGTTGGGTAGCAAATTCGAGGCTCGCAACCGCACAGGCTCGGCCTATTACTTGTCGCCAGCAGAATTGGCTAAGTTTGGTTACACCGACATCAACCGCATGCTTAAGAGCGTGCCCGGCGTAAACGTGTACGAAGAAGACGGCTTTGGCCTTCGACCCAACATCAGTTTGCGCGGCACTAAAGCAGAACGAAGCGAGCGCATATCGCTCATGGAAGACGGCGTACTGGCTGCTCCTGCCCCTTATGCAGCCCCAGCAGCCTATTATTTCCCCAATGCGGCCCGCATGTATGCCATCGAAGTGCTTAAAGGTAGTAGTCAAGTGCAATACGGACCCTTCACAACGGGTGGCGCCATCAACATGGTTTCTACACCCATTCCCCAACGCATGTGGGGCAAGGCACAGTTATCGTATGGCAGTTACAACACCCTGAAATCGTATATTGGCTTTGGCAATCGCCATAAGCACGTGGGTTATGTGGTGGAATACTTACGTTACCAGTCTAAAGGCTTTCGTCGCGACGAGCCAGACAATCGCACAGGCTTTAAGCGCAACGACCTTATAGCCAAGGTTTCGGCACAAACCGACAACCCCGACGGTGTGAACCACCTCTTTGAACTTAAATTTGGCTTCGCCAACGAAACCTCAGACGAAACCTACGTGGGACTTTCGGAGGCCGATTTCGCCTTGCGCCCCTACTTTCGCTATGCGGGTGCGCAGCGCGACCAGCTCACTACGCGCCACATGCAATGGGTGGGCACCTATGTTGTGGAGAAAAACAACAAATGGAAAATAACCACCAATCTCTACTACAACCACTTTTTCCGCAACTGGTATAAGCTAAACGATGTGAGAGTGGGCCATACCAAAGCCGAAAAACGCTCTATTGCCGACGTGCTTACCGACCCCGACACCAATAAAGACTACTTCGACATCCTCACTGGTGCAAAAGATTATCTAGGCGAAGCGCTAATGCTGCGCGCCAATCATCGCAAATACCACTCGCGAGGCATACAAAGCAAGGCCGAATATCGCACCATGCTCATGGGTGGATACTTCACGGCCGAGGCTGGATTGCGCTATCACGCCGACAGCGAAGACCGTTTTCAGCAGGATGATGCCTACGCAATGCAAAACGGCACAATGACTTTGTTTCTTGAAGGACTGCCAGGAAGTCAGGCAAACCGCATCACCACGGCCCACGCATGGGCTGGATACGCCCTAACCAAATGGGCCAAAGACGCGCTAACCCTAACATTGGGCGTTCGTTACGAAGACGTTGACCTGCTAAAACGCGACTATACTGCCGCCGACCCACGTCGCACGGGTATGGTTCGCATCGAGACGCCCAACCACGCACGTGCTTTATTGCCCGGCTTGGGTGTAAGTTATAGGTTGTTGCCCGTGCTTTCGGCATTCGGTGGCGTGCATAAAGGGTTTGCCCCACCCAGTGCCACCCTCTACCAAAAGGCCGAAAGCAGCGTAAACCTCGAAGCGGGATTGCGCCTTACCACCAATAACTTAAAGGCAGAGGCCATCGGCTTTTACAACAACTACGACAATATGCTGGGCAGCGACCTTGCAGCACAGGGCGGACAAGGCACACTCGACCAGTTTAACGTGGGCAAAGCCGTGGTGAGAGGCCTTGAGTTGCTGTTGCATTATCAACCCCTACCCCGTCATTGGGGCGTGCAATTGCCCCTCCAACTGTCGTACACCTACACCGATACCGAGATGCGAAACACCTTTAGTAGCGAGTCGTGGGGCGACGTTGTCTATGGCGACGAGATACCTTATATATATAAGCACGCCTTCAATGCCCAATTGGGCGTAGAATATAAACGCTTTGAGGCCAATGTTGGCGTGCGTGTAAACAGTGACATGCGCACCCAACCAGGACAAGGACGCATTGCTCAACGCGAAAAAATACCCGCGCATGCCATTGTAGACGCATCGTTGAAGGGACACATCAACCGCCATCTCACGCTCACAATCAATGCCATCAACCTCACAAACAAGGTTTATTTGGTGTCGCGTCACCCCTCCGGGCTCCGTGCTGGTCATCCTCTTGGCATCTATGGAGGCGTACTTTGGCGTCTGTAACATTCCTCATCCAACCCCCTTCCAGTAAGAAAACAAACTTATGACGACAAATATATCAACCCCCTTTAATAAAGTGGTGGCGCTAACAATCGCATTGTTTGCCTGCCTACAAATGGCTTTGGCGCAAACCAACGCCATAACGGGTACGGTGAAAAACGAGCAAGGCGAGACATTGGTGGGCGCTTTGGTGCTTGCTACTGGCACAACCGAACGCGCAGTCACCAATATCGACGGCCATTTTAGCCTTAACGCCGCCCCTGGACACATGCTTCAAGTGAGTTATGTGGGCATGATAACCCAGCAAGTGAAGGCTCAAGCCAAACCTATGACCATCGTGATGAAGGCCGATAGCCGAATGGTAGACGAGGTGGTGGTAACAGGTTACCAGAATATTCGCAGCCGCGTGTACACTGGTGCAGCCACATCGGTGAAGATGAACGATATTAAACTAGAAGGTATAGCCGACCTTTCGCGCATGCTCGAAGGGCGCGTGGCTGGTCTTTCGATACAAAACATATCGGGAACTTTTGGTTCGGCACCACGTATCAACATTCGCGGCGGAGCCTCTATCATCGGTAACGTGCAACCGCTGTGGGTTATCGATGGTGTGGTTTACGAAGACTTGGTGCATCTTAACCTAGACCAACTGGCATCGGGCGATGCAGCCACACTGGTTGGGTCGGCCGTTGCAGGACTTAATCCGGCCGACATCGAAGACATTCAGGTGCTGAAAGATGCCTCGGCCACCTCTGTTTACGGTGCGCGTGCACTCAATGGCGTTATCGTTGTGACAACAAAATCGGGTAAAAGAGAAACGCCTCTGCGCGTGACTTACGCTACCGAGAACACCATTCGCATGAAACCGCGTTACAGTCAGTTCGACTTGCTCAATTCGCAAGAAACAATGGCACTGTATCAAGAAATGAACGACAAGGGATATTTTGGCATTCGCAACGCCCTCTACGGAAGAAGAGCAGGCGTATATCACGAATTGTACAGAGGTTTGAGCACCATCAACCCAGCAACAGGCCAATACCAAATAGCCAATACAGCCGAAGCTCGCAACGCCTTTTTGCGCGATAGAGAATATGCCAACACCGATTGGTTCGACCTATTGTTTACCTTTAATCCCACAACAACCCACTCGCTCACCTTTGCTGGCGGAGGAAAGAATGTGGCAACCTACGCCTCGGTGGGCTTTTACTACGACAGTGGTTGGACCATCGCCGATAAAGTGAGTCGCCTAACGGCCAATATCAAAAGCACCTTTTACATCAACGACAAGATGCGCGCCACGCTTTCGGCCCAAGGCAACATACGTTCGCAAGAAGCACCAGGCACAATGCCCCAACGCAAGAACCACACATTGGGCGTGTTTGAGCGCGATTTCGACATCAATCCCTTCTCTTACGCCCTCGGCACGAGCCGCACACTGCGTCCCTACAACGCCGATGGCACACTGGCTTACTATCGAAACAATTGGGCGCCGTTTAACATTCTAAACGAATATGCCAACAACAGCACCCATGTAGACGTGCTCGACTTTAAGCTGCAAGCCGAAGGAAGCTACCAATTAACGGCAGAACTGGCCCTGAAACCCCTGTTTTCGGTGCGCCGAGCCAACACCATTACCACCCACGAAGTGAACGAAGGCTCAAATGTGGTGCAGGCTTTCCGCGCCAACGACAACCCAACGGTGGCCCAAGACAACATTTACCTGGTGCGCGACAAGGATAATCCGCTGCAACAACCCAAGGTGGGCCTTACCCACGGCGGCTTGTTTAATCGCACCGAAACATCCATGACCAGCGTTTTGGCACGTTTGGCCCTCGATTTCGACAAGCGTATAGGTCAACACGACCTCAAAGCCTTTGCCTTTAGCGAAGTGAGAGTGGCCAATCGCACCAATCAACCCTTCCAAGGATATGGCATACAATACGACCGTGGCAACCAAGTGTACACCAATCCGCTTATCTTTGACAAGCTAACTAATGAGGGTAACGCCTACTTTGGACTGCACAAACGCAACGAACGTGGCGTAACCTTCTCGCTCAATGGAACCTATGGTTATGCAGGGAAGTATGTTTTCAACGTGGTTCTCAACACCGAAGGCTCGAATAACTCGGGACGTGGGTCGCGAGCGCTATGGTTACCCACGTGGAATGTAGGCGCTAAATGGAACGTTGACCAAGAAAAAATCCTCAAAAACCATCCTTGGATATCCCGACTTGCATTGCGTGCCAGCTACGGACTCACCGCTAAAATGAACGAAGAGGCCATCAACGCTAGCGCCGTTTACCAAAGTGGCATTGTAAACCGTTACCATTTTAACGACAGAGAAAACAAACTGAACATCCTGCATCTTGAAAACCGCGACCTTACATGGGAGAAAATGTACGAGCTGAACGTGGGCATGGAACTGGGATTGTTTAACAATCGCATCAGCGCCACCCTCGATTTGTACCAACGCAACACGTTCGACCTTATCGACCTTGTACGCACTTCGGGCGTTGGCGGACAGTATTACAAGTACGCTAACTTTGGCGATATGCGCACAAGAGGTGCAGAATTGGGTCTACACACCAAGAATATCGTAAGCAAAGACTTTTCGTGGACCACCAGTCTTACGCTAAGTGCTATGCATCAAGAGATAACTCGCCTACTCAACACGCCCAATGCCTTCGATATGGTGGCAGGACGTGGACGCGGAAACATCGTGGGTTATCCAAAAGGTTCGCTCTTTTCGTATAACTTTCAAGGACTAGATGGCAACGGCTTGCCCACTTTTCACTTTGGGCGATACCCCTCTAGCCAGAACGTTTACGCCAAAAACGCAGGCGCCGACTTCCTGGATACGCAGTATGCAAAGACTTATCTCATCTATCATGGCCCTATCGAGCCACAGGTTTTGGGCGGATTGAGCAACACTTTCAAACTAGGAGCTTGGGAATTGTCGTTCTTTCTAACCATGCAAGCAGGCAACAAAATTAGGTTAAACCCAACATTCGACCCCGAATTTGCCGATCTCAACGTGTTCTCTAAAGAATATTACAACCGTTGGCTCAATCCTGGCGACGAGCTACACACAGATGTACCCGCACTACCTTCGCAAGAATTGATAGAGAAAGTGGGCAAAGAGAACATCGAAAAAGCATACAACACTTACAATTTCTCACAAAATCGCGTGGCAGATGGTAGTTTTGTGCGCATGAAAAATATCTCGTTGGGCTACACTTGCACACCAGCCATGCTCAAAAAACTGCGCTTACACGCTGCTTCTTTGCGCATTAACGTCACTAATCCCTTTCTTATCTATGCAGATAGTAAGCTTAAAGGGCAAGACCCCGAGTACTATCGCACGGGCGGAGTATCGCTCCCAACACCACGACAGTTCACTGCAACGCTTAACTTAGGCTTCTAAACGCCAAACAAAAGCATGCACATCCCACACCATATATAACGAAACCACTCCATATAGAATGAAGAATAACATCTTGCTACTGGCGTTGCTAGCGCTGTTTACAGCCTGTAACGACTTTCTGGACCACAGTCCCGACTCGGATCTCGATGTAACCATCGACACCGAAGACAAGATTGCCGAGCTACTTACGGGTGCTTACCCGCAAGCTAGCTACATTGCATTTCTCGAACCACGCACCGACAACGTTGAAGAACGACCCAACGGCGTGCATTCACGACTGAACGAGGCCATGTATTTTTGGGAAGACTACGACCAAGAAGACCTCGATACGCCCCTAAATTATTGGAATGCCTGCTATAAGGGCATCGCACAAGCCAACAAAGCACTAGAATTGCTCTCTACTTATCCCAAAAGCGCGCGCGTAAAAGCACTGTATGGCGAGGCTTTTTTGCTAAGAGCTTACTTGCATTTCATGCTGGTGAACATTTGGGCACAACCCTATTCCAACCAAACCACCGACCCTGGCATCCCCTATATCACTAAACCAGAGAAGGAAGCACTGGTGGATTATAAACGACAAACAGTGAACGAGGTGTACGAAATGATTGAAAAAGACCTGAAAAGAGGTATTACGCTCGTTGATGATGAATATTATAAGCACCCCAAATTCCACTTCAACAAGAAGGCTGCTTATGCCTTTGCATCGCGTTTCTACCTCATGAAAGGCGACTGGGAACAAGTGGTGGCCTATGCCGATTATGTACTTGGTGGCGACCCTAAAACCCAATTGCGACCCTGGCGAACCTATGCAAGCGAACTGGAATTTAGACATCAAGACTTGTTTCGACGCTATGCCAACCCCGACGAGCCTGCAAACCTCTTGCTAACCACCACCGAGAGCCGATTGGCACGCACACTTCCCAACGAGAAATACGGCTCTACCTTTAACACCGTCGATAAAGTGTTTGCCCAAAAAGGCATCGAGGGAGGCGGCGACTATGCCAAAATGAACTTCATTGGCACCTATATCTTCACCTCGGGCGTGCTCGGCGTACCCTCAAGCAGGTATTTGGCTAAGTTTGATGAGCTATCTACCACCGAGAGTGTGGGCAGTAAGCCACGCGGAATGTATGTAACCAATGTGCTTTTTTCAACCGATGAGGTGTTACTTAATCGCATGGAAGCCCACGCCATGTTGAAAAACTATTCCAAATCTATCGATGATTTACTGCAATACACGCAAGGAAAGTTTGGTTTTATGCCATCACTCGACCGCGATGTGTACACCACCACCAACCGAAGTAACTACGAAACATACACCCCATTCTATGGAATGACACTCAAACAGCTGGCTTTGGTAAAAACCATTGTGGGATTTCGCCAGCAAGAGTTCTATCAAGAGGGCCTGAGATGGTTCGACATTCGTCGCTTTCACATAGCCGTAAAGCGTAGTTCGAAGAGCAATTACTATTTCCCGCTTGAGAAAAACGATCCTCGTAAGCTGCTACAAATACCTGCCGAAGCCATCAATCGCGGCTTAGAAGCTAATCCGCGAGAGCGCAATGAGGCATTGCACTAACGGTGTTTTAACCCTAAAAGAACATTCAACAATGAACATAAAAAGCATTATCTGCCTGTTGTTGCCCTGTTTAATGCAGGCTTGCGCCAGCGACTCGCTCAGTTCGCAAAGTGTGATTGACGAAGCAACGCAACAACAAACGCCAACCGAACTAGACCGTTGGATTGCCGATAGCATCACTACACCTTATAATATAGAGGTGGTTTATCGTTGGCAAAAAAACGCCAACGCAGGTAAAACCTTCGTATCACCACCCAAACCGCAAAACGTGAAGGCTGTTTTAAGGGCCGTTAGACAACTGTGCTTCGACATTTACAGCCAAGAAACCTTCGGAGGAACACGCTTCCTTCAAGGAAAAACACCGCTACGCATCTACCTTTATGGTGGAAAAAATGTTGACGAGAATGGCGTTGAACTGCTCAACAACCCTTCGCTCACTCCCTCGGAAATGGCTATCTTCCGCGTAGACAACTATAAAGCCAGCGACGTAAACAAACTTTACGCCCTTATGCGCAGCGTTCACCACCAGTTTGCGCGCCGTTTAGCCGAACTAGTGGCATACGACCGCGATCGCTTTTCCCGCATCAGTGGCCATCGCTATACAGGTTCGACCGAGCCTTTAGCGGCTCCTATAAACTATTCGAAGAAAGAAAAAGACTACTTCGGACTAGCCGACTATGCCAATAAACGAGGCTTTTACACCATGCAAGCGTTTCTTTCGGCCGAAGACGACTTTGCCGAAATAGTGAGTTCTACACTCTGTGCAACGCCTAAAGAGGTGAGCGACGCCATCATTACAGCACAAACGCCCGACCAAGATAGCGACCCCGAGGTGCAACAGCAATACAATAAAGAAGCCGAACAAGCCTATAAAGAGATGGTGGCAAAGCAAGAATTCGTGGAACAATACATGCAAAAGAACCTCAAAATAAACTTAAAGCAACTGCAAGTGGCTTGCGTTCGAAGCATAAACAACTATATCAAACAACATGCACAGTAACTATAAACTTTGGCTTATCGCCATCATCGCAACATTATTCGTGGCCTGCGATGCCGATATCGAAGCCTTCGACCGCTCGCCGGCGCAACGTAATGCAGAAAGTATTGCTGCTCTGAAGGCCGAACTTACCGCTGCCGAACATGGCTGGCGCGTGTTGTACTTCCCTCGAACCGATTCTCTGCTGTTCTCTAATCCATCCGAACTGATACCGCAATTTGGCTTTCGTGGCCGTTATGGCTATGGTGGACATTGCTTCAGCATCAAGTTTCACGCCGACAACACGCTCGAAATGAAAGCCGATTATAATGCTTCGACGGCCTCAACACCATTAACGAGCGAGTACAACGTGGGACGAAACAGCTTCACACAACTCAGTTTTGTTACCCAAAACTATGTTCACGAGTTGGTTAACGATGCTTTTCGCGCCTCAAGCGATTGGCTCTACATGGGCAAAAATGCTGATGGCGACCTGGTTTTTCGCACCGCTAGCTATCTAGAACCAGCGCGCGAGTACATCGTTTTCACCAAAATGACCAACGAAGAACAATGGCAACGCACCACCAACAAAGCCCTCGAAAACCGCGAATACTTTGAAAGCATGGTTAATCCGCAGCTTTCTATTCACCGCGGTAGCCGAACTTACTTCCGCAGCGACATCTACGTGAAGCGCGATGTTGAAACAAATAAGTCGCTGTTGCGCGAAATTAAAGCGAAGAAATATTACCTTTTTCTCTTCGCACAGAAGAAAAATCCCATACCAGGATACCCTGCAAAAGAAATCGTTGGATTGGGTTCGGGATACGGTGGCACAGAACATGGCCTCACCTTTCGTGCTGGTTTGCGCTACGATAGCAAAACAATGTTCTTCGATTTCGAACGCGTGGGCCAACGTTTTCGTGCCGAACTGGTTGAAGTTTACGACCCTCTGCTGCGCAAAACACGCCTTGTGAGCAAACATTTGCATCCCGAAGGCGTTGAAACAGGACTTGTTGCCGAGATATGGGACGAAGGAGACGACCGCTAACGCTTACCTTTAAATAGATAAAACAGATGAATGTAATGAAATATATGCTCGTGGCAATGGTTGTGTTACTTGCCAGTTGCTCGCGAAGCACCACCGATTATGCCGAAGAAGACTACGACTTGCTTTTCCCTTTCGCTGGAATTGAAAAGCCGAAAGTGTCTTACGAAGACCAGATTGTGCAACTGGGAAACCCCGATGCACCTGTGTCAGACTTTGTTTACCCTGGTGTTGAGATTAATACCAACGTGAGAACGTACAACGTTACGCTCACTTGTCAGTTTCGAGAGGTAGACATCCTGGGCAATAACGTGCCCGACGACGACCTGGCTTCGCGCTTTGTGGTGCGCTATGTGGCCGCAAACCGCCAGCTTATTACTATTGCCAGCAACACCACCAACGAGGAAGCGGCGCAATATCTCACCAATGGCAAACCGCTTGAACTGCACTTTAAAGCCCAATCGGGTTTCCCTATGTATCTCCTTGTCAATGGTATCGGCCCACGCGGTTCGTCTATTAAGGCCACTATCTCGGCCGTTTCAGAAGACGGATTTACCATTGTGAAGCCTCTAACAGTGAACGAGCATCAGAACGAAGAGGGTATGGACAAGATTAAAGGGCCGTTTTGTGCCTACATCATCCTACCCTAACCCCCACAACATGCATCACATCATACAACGACAAACGATGAACAATAAGATATTTTGGGTGCTTTTGCTAGCGCCAATGTTCTTTTCGAGCTGCACTCAATGGCAAGGCGAGACGGTAGAAACTGCCTATGTGCTACCTCCTTACCCCGACCCCGAATACAAATTCACAAGAAATGGCAGCAGCAGTGTTGACTATTTGGAGTGCAGTTTGCTGCGCGACCCCCTCAATTACATCTACGATAGTTATCTCAAAGAGGCCAACATCCTTTATCGGGCGCAGTTTGAAACGATGAAAAATTATTGGGATAATGGAGAATTTGGACTCAAACCGCGCAACGAAATATCGGCTTCGCCCTTACATAAGGCCGACAGCGCACTGGTGAAAAGAGATGTTGAAGACATCTTTAACCAGTCGGCTGCTCTCAGCGGTATGGGTAAAGAAGGACCAGGAACAGCCCGTAACCAAAAGGCCAAGCCTGGTAAAGCAGGCTATTTGGGTCGTAACATCGGCGATGTAAACCTAGCTTTTGCCAACGAAAAGGGCATCGTTGTGGCCGAACTCTTCAAAGGCATCGTCTATGGGGGCATCTATCTCGATAAAATTCTCAACACCCACCTCAACGATAGCGTACTAAACAGCGAGGCACTACGAAGAAGTCACGAGGCCAACGAACTGGTTGCTGGACACAACTACACCGTTCTCGAACATCATTGGGACTTGGCTTACGGTTATTATCAGTTCTGGTTGCCCTACGTTCAAACCTCTAATGCAGTGGCCTTACGCCAGTCGCGCATCACGCTTTACAACGCTTTTGCTGCTGGAAGGGCTGCCATAACCCAATATCGCTATGCCGACATGCTGCAACAACAGGCCATTATACGCGCCGAACTGTCTAAAGTGGCTGCCACAAGGGCTGTAACACTGCTCACTGGAGCCACCACCATGGCCAACATCCACGAAGACGAGGCCAACGCGCTCACCTTCTTATCCGAAGCTTGTGGTGCTATCTATGCGCTGCAATTCACGGTTCGCCCTTCAGGTAAGCCGCATTTTAGCTACAACGAGGTGAAAAACATCATCCAAGAGCTAACCGCCGGCAACGGACTTTGGGACAAACAACGCCTGCTTGGCCCTGCAGCAACTGCTGGTTCGCTGCAAAACGTGGCCTTGCAGGTGGCACAAACCTATGGTCTTAGTCTGCAATAAGCCCACAAATACATTGCCAACACATCAACAAGCATAATATGAAACATCTACATATACTGGCACTTGCCCTAGCCTTTACTCAAACAAGCTGGGCACAAACCAACCAAGAGCTGGTGCTCGATGGGGGATTTGAGGTTTATGTTGCCCCTCAAGGCGGAAGCAGTAGTAACGACGAAGAGGGTTCTACGCCCTCGTTCGACCCCTATCTCAAACCCCAATACTGGTATTTCAATTCTTCGCTGTCGCGCGAACGCACCAAAACGGCCCACTCTGGCAATTTTTCCATACGTGTTTATCCCAATGGTGGCTCGTTTATTGCGCGCGATAAAGATTTCAACACGCATTACATCCCCGTGCAATCGGGCGCCGAATACGAACTTACTTATTGGTATCAAGGCACCGTAACCAAACCTAACATCTTGGTGTATATCGACTGGTATAAGGGCGAAAAGTTGGTGAAGAAAGACGAACGAAAGGCACAAAAAGACCTAGCGAAGGACTTTTCTAACACATGGAAGAAAAAAACGCTCACCTTTAAAGCTCCTGCTGGCGTGGAAAGTGCAGCCTTGGGCTTCTACATCCAGTCGGTTTACGAAGACGCCGAAGCTGGCCGTTACATCCTCATCGACGACATTTCGATGGTGAAAACCAAAGATGGCGAGGTGCTACATAAACCCGAACCACCTGCCAATGTTAGGGCTACGCCTCAGCAAAGAGAGATGGAATTGTCGTGGAATGCTGTAGCCGACGCTGATGCTTCTTATCAAGTGTACATCAATGGCAACCTTGTTGCCACCACTAAAAGCACGAAATTTGTGGTCACGGCATTAGAACCCGGTCGCGCTTACACCTTTAATGTAAAAACCATCAAGGGCGATGTTGCCTCGGATGCATCTACTACGGTGTCGCAAACAACAATGCCACTTAACTTCGGTGTTGACGAAGAAGACCGCATACCTTATCTCTACTTGGTGCGCGAACAAGGCACAACACCTCGAACCCTACCCCTTTACTACCACGATTTGGCCAATCCCAATGCCATTATACGCTATTGGGTAGACGGCGAAGCATTTACCCCCACCGATAACACCATCACCTTTGCCTCGAAAGGCGAACACGCGCTGCGCATAGAGATTGAAGAAACAGCCACACGCAAGTGGGAAATACAATATAAACTTAACGTAGACTAAGCGATGACAACAACCATATTCAACACCACTCGACACCTCTGCTTGCTCTTTGTTGCGCTGGCTGCGATGCTAACTGGATGCAACAACGAGGCCGACAACCAATTGTCTGACATACAATTCAACCTTGAAACAACCGACTCGGTGGCGCTTAACAAGCAGTCCACACGCATTGTGTTGCTCAATGGCGGCACTGGCAAATACGTTGCCAACATCGCTAACTCAAGGATTGCTAGCATCTCGGTGTCGAAAGACACGCTGCGCATCAATGGTTTGCTCGAAGGCGACACTTACGCCACCATCCTTTCTGGCGACTTTAAACGCCAACTCAAAATCAGTGTGGTGGTTCCACCCATCAGTATCAGCGACACCGAAATTCGCCTTTACCCACGCGACGAAAGCAAATTTGTGAGTCTTGCTGGTGGTGGCGACCTTGCTCGCCTCGCCATCGACGACCCCGACAGCATCCTAACCACTAAATGGAACGCCAAAACAGGCATCCTTGAGATTGCTGCTGCCTACGAAGGCGAAGCCTATATCAAAGCCATTGCACAAGATGGCAAATACAAAACACTTAAGGTGAACGTGCGTTGCAGCGGTTCGGCCCAGCAAGTGGGCGTGTATGGCACCACCTCGCGAAGCATCTACCCGCAAATGAACACCGTAATGGCCGTTAGCCGTCCTGGTGTTGGTGTGTGGCTGATTAATGGAGCGCGACCCACAGCTGCCAAACGGGTACTAAAAATTAAACCCAACATCGTTTCGCCTAAGGTGGGACAGCAGATAATGATAACCCTTGGCATGAACTATCCCGACGAGTTTAGTGGCACTATGCTGCGCGAAGGCAAACACAAACTCACCGTTGAAGAGGTGAGAGCACAAAATGTGGTGCTGCGCGGACGTGGCTTTAAGCTTGTTGTACCCTACGAACAATAACACTTTAAACAAACAATATATATTAAATACATTTTTATTATACATGCTACAGATTTTTACAAACAAAAAGAACCTCGCAACTATGGCGTTCGCCATGATGTGCACCGTGGCTTTCGCCCAAGAAAAGCGTGTTACGCTTACCCAAGCTGGAACGTTGAGCAGTCAAATTGCTGCCGAAGAAAAGCTTAACATCACCAATCTTTCTATCACTGGACCAATAAATGGCACCGACATCTTGTTTATTCGCGAGATGGCGGGCGCTGGTAAGGAAGAGAATTTGTCGACCACGGGCAAACTAACCCACCTCAACTTGCAAGCGGCCAACCTGGTTAATGGTGGCGACTCGTACTATTTCGTTCAAAAAAACGGAAGCAAAAAGGGTTACAACATTGCTGAAGATAACCTTGTAGACCATTATATGTTCTATGGTTGTGACAAATTGGTGAACGTGACTCTGCCTGCCAATACGCTAAAAATTAACAACTATGCCTTCTTTGGCTGCAAATCGCTCGCTAGCATCACCATCCCCGCATCGGTAGACTATCTTGGCGATTATGCTTTTGCAAAATGCGAAGCTCTGAAAAAGGTGGAAATTCCTGCTTCGGTAAACAACATGGGCAATGCTGCGTTTAACAGTTGTACGGCCTTAGAAACCGCTACATTTGACAAAGACTGCGAGATAACCAACATACGACGCAAAACTTTTGAGGGCTGCACCGCCTTGAAAACCGTTAAACTGCCATCAACGGTTGAATCCTTAGGTTTAAGAGCGTTTGCCAACTGCAGCTCGCTCTCTTCGTTTACCTTGCCTGCGTCGTTTATCGAGAAGGCATCAGACACTTTCGAAGATACCCCCATCAAGAACTACTACGTTGAAGATGGTATCGAAGGCTTTGCAGCTGTTGATGGCGTGCTCTACAACGAAGACCTCTCTACCCTGCTTCTCTACCCCGTAGCACGCACAGATCAGTCGTTCACAGTGCCCGAAAATGTAATGGCCATCGGCGAACAAGCTTTCTTTGGCGCTACAAACCTAAAGAGCGTTAAGCTGCCTAGCCGTCTTACTAACATTCTTGAACAGGCCTTTGCCAAATCGGCGATAACCGAAATTGAGTTCCCTGCCGAACTTACTTCTATCGAATCAGAGGCTTTCTCCAACTGCCGCAGTCTCACCAAAGCCACATTTAAGGGTGGCATTAGTGGCATTGGCGCAAAAGCCTTCTTGGCAACCCGACTAAAAGAGGTGACATTTAACGAGATGAATGCCGTGCCTGAACTAGGTAGACAAACGTTCTTCACACTTAACCGCGACCTCAAATTCTATGTGCCCGACGCAAAAATAGAAGCATTTAAGCAAGCCATTGTTAGCGCTAATGCCTCTAACGAGGGGCGTTATGAGGTTGTGGGCCTCAGCGCCACTGGTATTAGCAATGTTCAAAACACTGACGCTGCAGCCGAAGTGTCGCGTTTCAATGCTGCAGGCCAGCGTGTTTCGGCCCCCGTTCGCGGTCTCAACATCGTGAAAATGGCTAACGGCAAGACCGTTAAAACCATTGCCCGATAAGGCCTAGCTTCTTTTTAGAATACACATCACACTATGGTTGTGCCACCTACCCTTATAAAGGTAGTCGGCACAACCTTTTGTTTTTATAACCCTAAAGCACTGATTTGGGGTCCACATCTGCCCAAACGCAAAAAAGCAATAAAGCAATGAAGCAGGACAAACGTTGGCAAAATACCCAAGATTTGACCAACACAAAACACTTAGGCAATATCAACGAAGCATATTGAGGTAAAAATACTTTACACCACTACACCATTAGACCCCTCCATTCTAGACAAAAAAGGGGGCTAAAACCTATGAAAAAGCACAAACTTGCCCCAAATTTGGCCACGGCCAAATGCATTTTTCAGACTCATTTTTGCAATTACATAGTAAATCACCTCGCTAGAAGCAATTTTTTCACCAATTTTGGGTTCGCCATTTCGCTAACAAATATGGCATTTTTGCTAAAAAACAAGCCTGCAAAAAGGTGCTATTGGGCCAGTAAAACATAGGAGTTAGCACTGCGTTTTGTAGGAGATAGCACTGCTAACTCCTACAAAACGCAAGGCTATCTCTAGCTAATAGCAAGGCTAAAGCATGCATATTGCAAGGTAAAATGAACCAAATAGCCGAGAAAACAAGCTAAAAACATAGTTTTAGCACAAAAAAACAGCATTTTCAACAAGATAAAACAAACCCGAGCAGTGATGCAGATAAAAATGACCTTGACGCCTATTTGCAAACGCAAAAAAGCAACTAAAAAGCCCTTTTTGCTCTTCAAAAACCATAAATCGCTACAAATCAACAACTTGCAGCTTCGAAAATACAGCAGAAAAACCGCATCGCTATAAACTAAGTGAACAAAGCCGCGTGAAAATATGTTAATTTTTAGTCTATTTATTTTACAAACCCTTTATTTACCACGCCCTCTCCCCTCCAAACATTGCCTCTTGTTATAGCCCCTAAAGCATCAGCGTATAGACCAAGAGCTACGCCTGTTCGCGATAAGCACTCGCTTAGAAAAGTTTCATCGGCATCTAAATTCTTGCAGAACTCATCCAGTATACAAAACATTTCAGTAACTTTGTCTGTGGTAATCATCGCCACACACGTTTTGTAAGTTACTGATTTACAACTATAAAACCACAAAACAATAGCAAGATTACCAACTTTTTAGAACACTTTCTTATCCCGAACTGACGGAAAGTATTCAAAGAAAATAAACAAGAGGCTGTTTGTCAACTCTTGCCTATGACAAAATATCATAATAAGGCTTGTCTCTTCAGTATATTACGAATACGCAATCTTACTACTATACAGCCCAAAGGTTGAATCTATTATTATTCCAGTTGTCTATGCTTTTGTACAGATCAGTCTTTTTAAAATCCTCCTTGGCATAACCAATTCTGATCATAGTTGCAATGTTTTTATCGCTATATTTTTTTGCCTCTTGAGGATTATTGGAATGAAGTATGTTTCGAATAGCATAAACCAAATCATGTCCATTTGTGAATAAAAGAAGTTTACTATCATCGATAGGGTTCTGTTGTATAAACTGGTTCATTGTATTCAAGTCTGGAAATGATGTTTTGTTAGAATTTCCTTTCTCTTTTACATGTAGAAGTACACTCTGTACATTGATAGGTTGACTGTTGGATGCTACTTGAGCAATATCAATTCCATTGAAGCTAATTCCGTCTTTATCAGAACCTCTCTTTATAATTATTTTGTCATTATAATAACGGAGATATGAGATGTTTTTTAGGGAGAGCATTGCTTCTATCGATAACTTTGGATATTCTTTGTTTATTGTTTCCAGACAAATTTTTCTACAGACATTTGGAGTCAGCATCATTGTTTCCATATCGTGGGCGTCAGTTATCATAAGATTGGCAATATTATGACTGATTTTATTTATATGATCAAAATCAGCATCTTTTATGCCTATGACGCAATATTTGAGCTGCTTATCTGTGCTTACAATCTGCATAACATTCTTTACTTTTAGGCAATTTCCAGTACAATAGAATTCTACAGCCTGCACATTAAAGAATTTTTTCAAAGCTTTTTCATCGTCTTCCCCCTCAACGACAATTATTACATCCTTATGATCATGACGTTGTATATTTAGTCTTATTGTTTCTACAATACTTGGGGGGTCGTTCGCCTCCAATACGGTGTTCCCCAATGATTTATTATCTTCTACGCAAGATAGGGGTTCGCTTTCCTGCAATACGGAATTTTCCATCAGGTTATTTGTTTGTTAAGTAATAAAGGTTTTTAGTCATACATTTTTGTTAAGTAATAAAGGTCTTGGGTCATACTAAGACCTCTGCTTACAATGCTTGGCGAATGAGTAGCGATGATAATCTGTAGATGCTTGACAGAAGCTATTTCCTTCATATCATCTACGATTGTCTTCTGCCATGCGACATGAAGTGAGTTCTCTGGTTCGTCAATCAACAATAAACCTTGGTCAGGCACCTCATATATTAAACGATACAGCATTATGATTTCATTCTGTTCACCACTTGAAAGTTTATATTCGTCTATAATATCGCCATTGTTCGATTTGATTTTAAACCCATGCTGAGTAGATGTTTCAACAGATTTGTTTGCAAACCCCTTAGAAGTCAGTATTTTATGAAACAAGTTTGTCTTTTCTAATATTGTTGAAAATTTGCTGAACTTCTCCTTGAGTCCTTTAAGATAAGCAAAGAGTACTGCTTTGTTTTCTTCGTTATATTCTGGAATTTCTACTTTTTCTGCAAGCTTATATTCAGCGGCTGTGTTCATCTGATTCTCAACTTCAGTCTTCAACTCATTGTATGAAGATAGTGAGCAATCTTCATAAATTGAACCTAATACTTTTTTGATAAAAATTGAATCGATTCTTTGTGAATGTATTAGATAGTCAAATCTAGCATTTGTCATTTCATCCTTCAATGCCTCACGAACTTTCTCTATTGGCAGTTTTTCATTCTCTTCATAGGCTTCATTATAGATTCGATTTGCCGGTATGTAGTAAGAACGTAAGGTTTTGAGCTGCATCAGGAACTGTTCCTGTCCATTTGCTTTGGCAATATATTCATTGAATTCTTCGTTATCTAATAAGATTTCTTCTTTTTCTCTATTAGACAAATCGTCAAACGCCCTACGTCTACTATATGTCCCTTTAAAGAAATTGTATGAACGGCGTGCTTTTTCAATGTTTGTTCTATTATATACACAATGAGTGAGTGGTTCTCCCGTAGCTTTGTTCCAGATAAATCTGACCTCTTTTTCCAACTCGTCCTTATAGTCAATAGCAGATCTACTTTCTACTTCTGTTTTATAATTCTGAGTGATATTTAATATAGTATTATTATCAAAAGAGATTATTATTTCGCTGAATTTAATAATATAGAAATAATATAGTGACTTAGGATTAAGGGATTTTAAAATGCGTAGAATGGTAGTTTTACCATATCCATTAGGACCTGTGAGAATAGTTATCTGCTCTTTCTCTTCGCTATTGAAATCTATATCATAGTTATATTGGTCGTAAAGGTTTTTGATTTGTAGTCTTGAAATTTGCATGGTTTATTTATTATAATATTCACTTAGCTCTTGTTGAAGAGAGTCGTTCACTGTATAGCTTGCTTCTTTTTCAATATTCTTGTTGCCTTCTGATTGGATTGCAGACATATATTCCGGATAATCATCTCCTTTGGATACATTGTTTTTCCATTGCATAGCTCTAAGGTTTCTTGTAAAGTCATCACCCCCCAGAATAACAGGGAAAACATGGTCAACTTCCCATCCGAAGACAGAATCTCTCATCCCATAATGAGCCTTGAAGATCCACGCACCGCATGCATCTTTTCTTATAGAGTCTTTATCATAACCTTCTACAATCTGGGCATGATTCCAACAATATTCTTTCTTTTCTTCGTCTGTCATAATAGTAAGTTTTTTGGCATTAAAAATTTGTTGAATGCCTATCTATGTTGCAAAGATACTATATTTTTTTTGTTTGTTTCTATAATAACAAATTAAATATCATTGCGATCTACAGAATATTTTGGTTTATCCGGCATTTCGAGTGATATGGCAGTCATGCAGTGCATAGAGTCTTAGTGTTAAGTATCTCTCAACCCTGAATCCATACGCATTTCGTTTCATTACTTTAATCTTGTTATTGATGCCTTCGACTTTTCCTATTGATAGATGGTAGCCGTACCAAGCTAGAATTCCTTTCCGGTAGGTCCTCATGGTAACAGCCTTTTTCTTTAGCTTTGTATTTTTGCTCTGTTTTGCCAGCCTTATCCAGTCATCAAGCATCTCTTCCCCTATAGACTACGACAGTTCGGGATAAGGGTTTGCTTAGAAAAGTTCCAATTGCCTAGTCTTTTCAATGCGCACGGGCAGTGCCTCTGGCTTATTCTCGAAGAAACAGTATGCAGCTAATGCCGCACAGAGATTCATGAGGAAGTTATGTACGGAGCGATGGCGTGAATGGA
>NZ_CALKQY010000057.1:0-27039 GCF_937990675.1 Hoylesella shahii
GATTTTCGCTAGAATGAATGTTAAAGCAATTGGTGTTTGTAAAATATTTGCAATCCATTTAACACTATACGTCAGAACTCAAACTTATGATGTAGCATTGATGCGTAGATTGCTTGGATGGTGGCCTAACCTAAGCAACTACAGCAATAAATAAATACCTATGAAATGATGTGCAAGAGAAGCGGGTTGCAACAAGATTTTACGACTGACCCTATATAAGTGCATATCAATTTATCAAACCTTAAATAAGGCTTGAATCGCATTATATGGAGTTTTGTCGTGCTTCTTCGCTGTTTCTACAATCGAATGAAGTTCAAGGAAAGCGTCTGCTCCGAAGTCTGAACGAAATGTACAGGAGTTCTTCAGTTTGATTTTTAGCTTGCGTATTCCCCTTTCGCTTCCATTATTGTCAAATGGTATCATCGGATTCTTATAACCTTTATACGAAGATTTTAGAGGAGAGAATACAGACTGATCGATACCTCTGACCCGTTACAAGTGCACAAAGCTGTGTAAAAAGATATTATTTTTTAGTTCATTTGTTTTACAAATCCATTGTTTACCACGACCTCTCCTCTCCAAACTTTGCCTCTTGTTATAGTCCCTAAAGCATCAGCGTATAGACCAAGAGCTATCAGGACATAGCACAAAAGCATCAGGGCATAGCCCTAAAGCCATCATAGCACACACCCAAAGCTGCCAGTCATTTAGCGTTAAGTCGCAGCGAAGGTTGGCGCTTTCGCAGGTAAACAGCCATACATTTACCTTTCACTGTCAAAATTAATGGTTTAATGGCCCTGAAATACACATATTATATATATCTTTGCATAAAAGATTTCATATATACCATAATGGAAATACTAAAAAAATACCTGTTAGATGTGGTGGCCGTCATAGCCTTTGCCGTG
This sequence comes from Hoylesella shahii, assembly GCF_937990675.1. Lineage (NCBI taxonomy): Bacteria > Pseudomonadati > Bacteroidota > Bacteroidia > Bacteroidales > Prevotellaceae > Hoylesella > Hoylesella shahii. Next base: position 909 of record NZ_CALKQY010000057.1, read on the forward strand.
GTGGCATACGCCTATTTCATGCCAGCCACCTTAGATGGCCGCATTCTTTATCAACACGACAGCTCGGCCGGACGCGGCGCCGGAGAAGAGGTGTTGAAGTATAAAGAGAAAACGGGTGAGACTTCTAGGTGGACCAACGCTACGTTTAGCGGAATGCCAACCTATCAAACCTCGCCCTCTTATCCCAGCACCAGCGTGCTTTCTGCAGCCGCTAAGGCATATCATCTGTGGATGCCCGATTATGTTTGGTATGTATTTGCCTACCTCCTAGGTTTCTACATTCTGCTTCGTGCGTTCGATTTTAGGCAGCATTTGGCTGCTTTGGGCGCAGTGATTTGGGCTTTTTCTAGCTATTTTTTCATTATCATCGCCGCCGGACACATCTGGAAGGTGATGGCTCTTGCCTACCTGCCACCAATGATAGCAGGTATTGTGTGGGCTTATCGGGGCAAATACATGCGCGGACTAATTGTTACAGCGTTGTTTACAGCCTTCGAAATATACGCCAACCACGTGCAAATGACGTATTATTACCTCTTTGTAATCTTCTTTATGATTATTGCCTTCTTGGTGCAAGCTGTAAAGGAGAAGCAGTTGGCACGCTTTTTAAAAGCAACAGGCGCATGCGCAGCTGGCGCGGCATTGGCCGTTTGCATTAACCTTTCTACCCTTTACCACACTTGGCAGTATGGTCAAGAGTCGATGAGAGGTAAAAGCGAACTGGTAAAGAAAAACAATGCCAACCAATCTAACAGCGGATTGGAACGCGACTATATCACACAATGGAGTTATGGCATTGGCGAAACATGGACTCTCTTGGTGCCTAACACCAAGGGCGGAGCATCTGTGCCGATGTCGGCCAACCCCATTGTGCAAGAGAAAGGCAACCCCGAACTAAGCTATTTATACCAACAAATTGGCCAATACTGGGGCGAACAGCCTGGTACTTCGGGCCCAGTGTACGTTGGCGCGTTTGTGCTGATGCTCTTCATTCTGGGTCTTTTCATCGTGAAAGGCCCAATGAAGTGGGCTTTATTGGCAGCAACGGTGCTCTCTGTTACCCTATCGTGGGGTAAAAATATGATGTGGCTCACCGACCTCTTCATTGATTACATGCCACTATATGCCAAGTTCCGCACGGTGGCCTCCATCCTTGTGGTGGCCGAATTTACCATCCCGCTGCTGGCAATGTTGGCCTTAAAGAAGATAATAGACGAACCCGAAGTGCTTACACAGAAAATTAAATATGTGTATGCAAGCTTTGGGCTTACGGCAGGAATTGCCCTTTTGTTTGCGCTCATGCCCAGTGTGTTCTTCGGTTCGTTTGTATCGAGCGACGAAATACGCGCACTATCGCAGTTCCCACCACAACAACTCAACCCCATATTGGCCGATCTCACTGCGGTTAGGCAAGCTATATTCAAGGCCGACTGCTGGCGTTCGTTCTGGATTATCCTCATAGGCACAGCCTTCTTGCTGCTCTATAAGGCCAAGAAGTTAAAGGCCGAATATATGATTGGGGCACTCACACTGTTATGCCTCATCGATATGTGGCAGGTTAACAAACGCTATCTGTACGACGATATGTTTGTAGAAGCATCGGTTCGCGACCAACCTCAGCCCATGGATAGCACCGACCAGCTGATACTTCAAGACAAAGGGTTGGACTATCGTGTGCTAAACTTAGCCTCGAACACCTTTAACGAAAACGAAACATCGTATTACCACAAGAGCATCGGCGGATACCACGCAGCCAAATTGCGTCGCTATCAAGAGTTGATTGAGGCCTATATCGCCCCCGAAATGCAAGGTCTGATGCAGGCCGTGGCACAAGCTGGTGGCGACATGACGCGCGTTAAGGGCGATTCTATCTATCCTGTTATCAACATGCTTAACACCAAATACTTTATCATGCCATTGCAAAACAACCAGAAAGTGCCTTTGCTCAACCCCTATGCACTGGGCAATGCGTGGATGGTGGATAAAGTTACGTATGCCAATAACGCTAATGAAGAGCTCGACGCACTGGCAAAACTAAACCTTAGACACGAGGCTGTGGCCGACAAACGTTTTGAAAGCGTGCTCGGAACAAGCACCCAACAGGGAACTGTGGCTAAGGCCGAACTAACAAAATACGCCCCCAACCAGTTGCATTACACTGTTGAAAGCGACAAGGGCGGTGTGCTGGTGTTCTCTGAAGTGTATTATCCTGGATGGACTGCCACCGTTGACGGACAGCCTACTGAATTGGGACGCGTGAACTATCTGCTTCGCGCGCTGGCCCTGAAGCCAGGTAAACACGAAGTGGTGCTGAGCTTCTTCCCCAAGAGTCTCGACCGAACCGAAAGCGTGGCCTACTTCGCTTACGTTGCATTGCTGCTGCTTATTGTGGCAACGCTGTATTTAGATTGGAGAAGGAAAAAGAAAGAGGCGTAAAACGCTCATCATAAAACCGCCCCGAAATGTATTGCATTTCGGGGCGGTTTTGCATTGGGATAATAACAAATTGGCGCAATTGTTGACTATCATGATACAATAAAAGAGTTGCAATCCATTGGTCTGGCCAATTTACATCACCACGTATTTAACCCAAATCGGCCATTAGACCAAAATGTTTCCATAATTCATGTTTTTGTGTTGTGTCCTAACATCTTTTATTTTCTTGTCGGCATCTTGTATGTCTTTGCTACTTACGCAGCCCGCTACGCCTGCATCACAAAGAGAGACAATCTGCTAGACAATAAAGCAAAACCTGTTTAGGTTCTAATGAGCGATTGGGGTTTAACTGCTAACCACAGCTTCGCGTTTCCATTTCATATACCCTGCCACGGCGATAACCACATACAGGCCATACAATAGGGCCTTAAAGGGAATACCTTTATATATATATAGGCCGGTGCAAACCACGTCTACGGCAATCCAAAACAGCCATTGCTCAACGTATTTTCGCGCCAAAGCCCAAAGGCCAACAAAGCTTAGGGCATTGGTAAAGGCATCTAGCGCGGGCACATTGCTGTCGGTAAAGGTTATCAGCACATAATAGGTGGCACCCCAAGCCACAACAAAGAACACCACGGTAGGCACAAACAACCGGTGCGGCATGTGCGTAATGGGCATCTGTTGGCCTGCCGTCTGTCCGCGTTTGCGCCCAAACTTCCATACGGCGTAACCATAAATGGCGGCCAACGTGTAGTAAACGGCCATGCCCGCATCGCCATATAGTCCGTGTTGCCAATAAAGCCACACGTCAAGAGCGGGCATTACGATACCCACTACCCATAAAGCGATGCTCGCACGATATTCTAACCAAATGTAAAGTAGACCTAATATGGTGGTGAAGATGTCGAGCCAATGAAGGGAAAGGAAAGAAAGCATACGCGAAAGTTTATAAAACGGCCTCACCCCCAGCCCCTCTCCAAGGGGAGAGGGGAGTGATTTGCCTTGTTGTTATTATATTGGCACACACCCACTTTGTTATAATATCGAAGATGAATGCCTTGTTAATTAGCCCCTCGACCCCAACTCCCCATAAAGAGAAGCTGGGGTTTAAGGGCCTTTTGGATAATTTGCTCGTTCGAAGTAGTTGAGGACAGTTGCCCATTAAAGCGGTAAAGCATTGCTTAGCATTATGGCAACGATGAGTATATAAGGATGTTCACCAATGTGCAACTAAGCGCTTAGCTTAACTCCATAACTTCTAAAAGTGAAAGAGTGAAAAGGTGAAAAGGTGAAAAGGTGAAGAAATGGCTAACACCACCTATACATCTGGCTTAACTCCATAACTCCTTAACTCCTCAACTTAACTCCTTAACTCCTCAAAGCAACTACTCTACTAGAAAGTAACCGCCAACCTAGCCATAAAGTGGAAGGGAGCAGAGGGAGCGAAGCCAGCTGCATCGCTGTCGCGTGTGCCCCAAGTGTTCTGTGCCACAAGCTTAGAACCATCCAAACGATATTGGGGAGCAGCCCAACCGTTGTTGTCGTACTTAGACGAGAACAGGTTATAGAGCGTTAGGCCGATGGTGGCTTCTTTTAAAGCCAAGGCTTTGAGCGAGAACGTGTACGACAAGTCGATATCGGTGGTGAAGTATTGTTTGAGCGAAATAAGGTCGTTCACCATGTTGCCGCCTTCATCTTTGGTCTGCATCGTCTTAAAGCCCGTATTGGTTAGGTTCTGTTCGCCCACAAAATGGCTCATCACCATACCGCGGAAGCCTGCCTTATCGAACGTAAACACGTTGTTGAATATCGTGTTAGGCGAGAAAGCTAACTGACTTTCGCCAGCTATCGTGTACACCGTGCCATCGGTAAGCGCTACGGTTACGTCCTTCACCCTGTTCTTAGAGAAGGTGGCGTTGGCATCCCAACGGAACCAATCAACAGGCATCCACGCTGCCGAAAGCTCAACACCCATGCGATAACTCTTATCGAAATTGCGTGTAATGGGTTTATCCAGTTTCATTTCGCCCGTAGGAACGAGCTGGTCTTTATAGTTCATGTGGTAGAGATTAAGCCCAGCCGTGAAGTTCTTCGCGGTAAATTCGTAGCCCACTTCAAGGTCGTTTAGGCGTTCGGCGCGTGGTTTTTCGAGTTGTGCATCCATGTTATGTTCGTAGTTATCGCGCACAGGTTCGCGGTGGGCGATGGCATAACTGGCATACAAACGATGCAAGGGCGAGAGCTCGTAGTTAAGTCCGAACTTAGGATTAAAGAAATTGAACGTTTCGTTTACATCATAACTGAAACTGCGCTTTGCCCTTGTGGCATCTGCCGGACCCACCATGCGCACGTTTACATAGCGATATTGCAGGTCGGCAAAGGCGCTAAGACCTTTCACAAATTCGTAAGTAGCTTTGAGATATGCGTTATAATCCGTTTTCTTCGTATTGTTGTTGTAGTACTCGTGGTTAGGCATAAAGTCGTCTACAGGCTTTTTCACCCACGTAACACGCCCAAAATGGTCGTTGCTATACTTGTTCCAGCCTTCGCCCAGCGTAGCCGAGAAGTTGCGTTTATTGTCATAATTGAGCGAAGCAACAGCACCATAGAAGTAGCTATCCAGCCATTTTTCTCGCACAAGCGAACTTTTTGCCTTGGTGGCGGCTGCATCTAGGCCATAGAGTGCCAACTTTTGATTTTTTTTATACTGTTCGTAATAACCGTCGCCCTTGGTGTAATGCAAGGCAAGGTTCAAGTTCCAATCAGCGCCAAGCAATTGATTCCACAACAATTGATAATGCTGTTGGTGATAATTGTCGTTTTGATTTTTATAGAATTGTGGGTTACCAGCAGCGTCTTTCTCCATTTTTCCGCTTGGGTTATAGGTGCGTCCGTGTTGTTCTTGGTCGTATTTCGACGCAAAATCCCATGCATGGTAAGTCTGTTCCACACCGTTAAAGGTGATGAATTTAACCACCGTGTTCTCGCCAAAATATCCGGCTTGCAGGAAATAAGAATTGAGTTTAGCCGAAGCGCGGTCGACATATCCTTTCGAACCGATGTTAGACAGTCGGCCTTGGATGCCCCAATGTCCGCCCATCAGTCCTGTACTAAAACGCACGGTCTGCTTATGCGAGTAGTAAGAGCCGCCCGAAAGGTCGAATGCGGCCCAGGGTTGCAGTCCAATATTCTCGGTTTGCATGTTCACCGTTGCGCCAAATGCGCCCGCACCATTGGTAGAAGTGCCCACACCGCGTTGCACCTGAATGCTTCCAAGGCTAGAAGCGAAGTCGCCCATGTTTACCCAATAGAGTTGGCTACTTTCGGCATCGTTCAGAGGAATGCCGTTGGCGGTAACGTTAATACGGCTAGCATCGGTGCCACGAATGCGCAATCCGGTGTATCCCATGCCGTTTCCGGCATCGCTAGTGGTAACCACAGAGGGCATAGTTGTGAGCAAGAAAGGGATGTCGCGCCCAGTATTAAGACGCTTAATTTGCTCTTGTGTAATGTTGGTAAAGGCCATTGGCGTTTTCTTAGATGCACGCGTGGCCACCACCTGCACATCTTGCAATTGGTAACTGCGAAGCGTATCGAGCACTTCATGTTTGGGATTGGCTGCATTAGCCATTGCAACACCTGTGAGTGCTGCAATCAAGGTCATTGTTTTTTTCATTTTCCTTTTGAATGAAACACGCAAAAGGGGTATATCTCCTTCTTGTAATTCCTACGCCAGCATTATCTGGTTCAGGTCAGAGGGTTTCATCTCAGCCCGAAATATCGAGCACCCCTTAACTCACACTTTGTAAGTCGGCTGCAAAAGTAATGCTTTTTAAGCGAAAAAAGGTTGAAAATGGAGAAAAAGAGCATATTCTTTCACTCTAAAAAACACAGCCATCAGGAGTTTACAATGCGCAAAACGCAACGCAACACCTACAAATAACGATGTGCAGCACTTCATTGTAGCACTCAAAAACAGAAGGTAGCACCTCTCACCCATATAGATTTAACGCGGGGTAATATAATTAAGTTTTCTTAATTTGTCATATTGAACGAAAATTGTTAACTTTGCAGCTAAACGTCTTAGGCAATAAAATTTAGGCGTTAAGCAGTAGTGGCAACCCCACACTTCTATCAACACTCAACGCAAGGCTTATGTTAAGATATTTGTTTTTCATGATGTTAGCGGCGTTCGGCCCATTCTCGCCCACCGCTTGGGCACAAGGCATAATGGGCAAACTCACCAACAATGCAGGCCAACCAGTGGCCTTTGCCAACGTATTGTTGTTGTCGCAGGCCGACTCTTCATTCCTCGCAGGAGCAACAAGCGATGCCAGTGGCGTGTTCGTTATCGCAAGCGATGTAACGAAAGCACTGCTCAAAGTGTCGTGCATCGGGTATATCACGCACCTTCAACAATGCGACACCACCAACATGGGCACCATCGTACTTGCCGAAGACAGCAAGATGCTGGGCGAAGTGGTGGTGAAAGGCAATGCCAGCATTTACCAAATGAACGCCGAAGGACTTGTTGCCACGGTGCAAGGCAGTGCTTTGGCCAAACTAGGAACACTGGCCGACGTGCTCAATCAGCTGCCTTTTCTCAACGTGCAGGCCGATGCCGTGCAGGTGTTAGGCAGAGGCGCGCCACTGATTTACGTGAACGGCCGACGCCTTTCGCACCAAAAAGAACTGGCCGAGATAAAGGCAAGCCAAGTGAAACAGGTGCAAGTGATACTGAACCCAGGCAGCAAATACCCCTCGAACGTAACTTCGGTGGTGCGCATCACCACCATACGCACGCAGGGCAACGGTCTTTCGGGCATGGTGCAAGCATCGGCACGTGTAAACAAGAGCTTTTCTCACGACGAATATCTTTCGCTAAACTATCGTAAAGGCGGGCTCGACATCTTCGCAACGATGTATTATACGGATAGAAAATCGTGGGAAGAACAATCCAACAACTTAACCTTTACCCACAATTCTAAAAGCTACCGCACCCAAATGGACGGCAACCAAACTTGGCAAAGGCAACATGCCGTTCCCTCATTGGGCGTGAATTACGTTTCGCCAAACAACAGCTTGTACACGGGCATTCGCTATACCTACTCGCGAACGATAAAAACGCCATTCGATCAAACGGCATCTCACAGCTATTTTGAACCGGGAAAAGAATACCACACCAGCAGTCGCTACCTGCACAACAGCAGTGGGGGCATGCACAACACCGATGCCTACATACTGAAAAACTTTAAAAACAAATGGCAATTAGAAGGCGACATCACCTTTACACGCCTAAGCCTAGCTACCGATTTGAGCACAACCGAAACCGAGGGTGCCACTACCACGCGCGTAAGCAGCCACACAAACAAAAGGTCTGCTATGGTGGCCGAAAAGCTAACTCTTACAAAAGGGTCCGCCATTGGCAAGTTCACCTTTGGCGAAGAGTACACCTACACCGACAATAAGCAACACTTCGTACCACATACCGATGCCAGCATAACCCATCTACGCCCCTCGAACAACCAAGCACAGCAACATGCCGTGGCCCTTTTTGCCGAATATGGCCGAGCGTGGAAACATGTTAGTCTGAACGCGGGGATAAGATACGAGGGCGTTTCGTTCGACTATCGTCTCAATGGCACAAAGCAAACCGAGCAGAGTAAGTGGCACAACAGCCTGACGCCAACGCTTTCGCTCAACTATACACTAGGGAAATTCGGTGCCACCCTTTCGTTCCGACCCACCATTTCGCGCCCCTCTTACCAGCAAATGCGCGGTAGCATGGCCTACAACAACCGCTATCAGTACGAGGGAGGAAACCCCGCCTTGCTCTCAGATCATCAATATGACTTCGGACTTCTTCTCAGATATGCCGACCTCGTGGCAAGTGTCAACTACATACATCATTCTAATGCGGTGATGTTTTGCCACCGCCTTTTAGACGATGTGCCCGTTTCGATAAGTTCATTCGCCAATGCCGCCTACCAATCCACAAAGTTTATGCTTGCCTACACCCCTACTTTCGGCATTTGGAAACCCACGTTTTCGGCCAAAGCAAACCTGCAACAGCTCACTCACAACGGCCAATCCTACAACGCGCCCTTCCTTGTTTACGCCTTTAAAAACTTGTTTTCGTTTCCGCATTCGCTATCGTTCACGCTCAACCTAGCTGGCAACAGCGCCGGTAACGACGAGTTTTTGTACTATCGTACTGACTTTACTGCATCTGCCGCACTAACCAAACAGCTGCCCTGCGGCCTGTCGTTTACCCTTGGCATGCAAGACATTTTGCACACCAAACGCGAAAGATGGACCATGAATAACAACGGCGTGGCCAGCGATAAGTGGCTATCGCCAGACAGCCGACAGGCCTATCTCACCATTCGCTACGACTTTAAGCCCGTTAAGAGCAAGTATCGCGGCACTGGCGCAGGTGCTTCTGAGAAAGGGCGACTATGAATTAGCGGCATCGTTCGCTCCAAATAAGTGTCCACACCATGCCCATCTCCCACCCCATCTGCGACAAAACGGAAGATTTAACGCACCTGCAAGGGCATTTGCCAATAATTATGAGTAACTTTGCAGTCGATTTCATTTAAGTAAAAACAATGCAAGACATTAGAAATATAGCCATCATCGCCCACGTGGACCATGGAAAAACCACGCTGGTAGACAAGATGATGCTTGCTGGAAAACTCTTTCGCGAAGGGCAGGATAATAGCGGACAGGTGCTGGACGCTAACGATTTGGAACGCGAAAGGGGCATTACCATCCTTTCGAAGAACGTATCGATTACGTGGAAAGGCGTAAAAATTAACATCATTGACACCCCGGGACACTCAGACTTCGGTGGAGAAGTGGAGCGTGTTCTCAACATGGCCGATGGCTGCATATTGCTCGTCGATGCCTTTGAAGGCCCTATGCCGCAGACGCGTTTCGTGTTGCAGAAGGCCTTACAGCTGGGATTGAAACCCATCGTTGTGGTTAACAAGGTGGACAAGCCCAACTGCCGACCCGAGGAGGTGTACGAAATGGTGTTCGACTTGATGTTCTCACTCAACGCAACCGAAGACCAACTAGACTTCCCCGTGGTGTATGGCTCGGCTAAAAACGGATGGATGGCTGCCGATTGGAAGACTCCAAGCGACAATATCGACTATTTGCTCGACGAGATTGTTGAGAAAATACCTGCCCCAAGACAAATTGAGGGCACGCCCCAGATGCTCATCACCTCGCTAGATTATAGCAGCTACACGGGCCGCATCGCCGTGGGGCGCGTGCATCGTGGCACATTCACCGATGGGATGAACGTAACTGTGGTGCATCGCAATGGCGAAAAAGAACGCACACGCATCAAGGAACTACACACTTTCGTGGGAATGGGACACGTTAAGACCGACCACGTGGACAGCGGAGACATTTGTGCCGTTATCGGACTCGAAAAATTTGAGATTGGTGACACCATTTGCGACTTTGAGAATCCCGAACCACTGCCGCCAATCGCCATCGACGAGCCCACGATGAGCATGCTTTTCACCATCAACGACAGTCCGTTCTTCGGAAAGGAAGGCAAATTCGTTACCTCGCGCCACATCAACGACCGACTAGAAAAGGAGTTGGAGAAGAACCTCGCCTTGCGCGTGCGTCCCTTTGAAGACTATACCGACCGCTGGATTGTTAGCGGTCGCGGTGTGCTTCACCTCTCGGTGCTCATCGAAACCATGCGTCGCGAGGGCTACGAGCTACAAGTGGGGCAGCCACAGGTTATCTATAAGGAGATAGACGGACAGCGTTGCGAACCCATTGAAGAACTAACCATCAACGTTCCCGAAGAGTCGGCCAGCAAAATGATTGACATGGTGACACGCAGAAAGGGAGAAATGACTTCGATGGAAACACAAGGCGAACGCGTGAACATCGAGTTCGATGTGCCTTCGCGTGGTATCATCGGCCTTCGCACCAACGTTCTCACCGCCAGTCAGGGCGAAGCCATCATGGCCCACCGCTTTAAAGAGTACCAGCCCTTTAAGGGTGAGATTACAAGGCGCACCAACGGCTCAATGATTGCCATGGAAACGGGTACAGCTTTCGCCTACTCGATCGACAAATTGCAAGACCGCGGCAAGTTCTTTATCGATCCAGGAGAAGAAGTTTACTACGGACAGATTGTGGGCGAGCATGTTCACGACAACGATTTGGTTATCAACGTAACCAAATCTAAGCAGCTTACCAACGTGCGCGCCAGCGGTAGCGACGACAAAGCACGTGTTATCCCAAAGGTTATCATGTCGTTGGAAGAGGCATTGGAGTACATCAAGGGCGACGAATTTGTGGAGGTTACGCCTAAAAACATGCGCATCCGTAAGATGACACTCGACCATAACGAACGTAAACGTCTGAATAAGGAATAAGGCTTGACACAAATGGGCCAAACAATAAACAAATGTAGGGATGCACAGCAACGTGCATCCCTACATTTATTTTATGCTGTAGCGTACACTAAAACACAGTTGTGCTTATGCAGAAATACAAAGTTTAACAATTTCAGGATTAGCCAACACCCATTTGGTGTGCCTACAACAAACCAAACGACATGAAGGTTATACCACACCTTTATATATAACACCTATATACAATATGCCATTGGCCTTGCCTTATTAACCAAATGTATGATTGTAGAAAGCATTCACTACATAAAATATAGTACAACTATTTTATGTTATAGGCAAAATAATCCCCCTGCACAAGGCAAGGGGATTAAAAAAGCAGGTTAACGGTCTAACCAATCAAAGCTTTTACAATATCGTCTGCAATCTGTTGGTTTTGTAAACGGCTATCGGTGAGCAGCTGCTCCACATCATACCTATCGTAAAGAGCCTTCTCAACGCCTCTACACATCACGCGCATCTCAGTTGTTCCATAATATCTGGCTATGCGTTCGCCAAATCCTCCATCAAGCGAACCATCCTCTAAGGTTACCACCAACGAATGGTCGGCCATCAGTTCGTTAAGCATTTGCGTGTCAACCCCCGACACAAAGCGCGGGTTAATAACAGAAGGTTTGATACCCTTTTGCGCCAAGAGAGTGGCCACCTCTTCGGCTTTTTTCAAGAAATTGCCAACTCCGATAATGGCAACATCTGCACCAGGACGCACCATTTTAAAGGTATTGAGCTGCGAATAATCGTCGTCACAAGGTTCAGAAGCATGTTGCACAGGGCCACCAGGCACACGAATAGCCACTGGCCATTGCTCTTGACGAATGGCCCAGCGTTCCATAGCCACCAGTTCTTCGAAGTTGGTGGGTGCTAGATACACCAAATTGGGGATATGACTGAACATGGGAATATCGAAAAAGCAAATATGCGTGAAGTCGTTCATGCCGTAAATGGTGGAGCCTAGCACATTGATAACAGCCGGATTGCCATTTACACAGAGGTCTTGCGCCAGCTGGTCGTAGGTGCGTTGCAAAAATGTAGCAAACGTACTAAACACGGGGCGAGTGCCCCCTTTAGCCATTCCCGAGGCCAAAGCCACGGCTTCTTCTTCGGCAATGCCCACATCAATGTGCCTTAGTCCCATTACCTGGCGTTCGTTTGGTCCGAACCCCAAGGCCATAGGCACGCCAGCCGAGATAGCAACAAGTTTTGGATCGGTTTTCATCTCTTCCATAATAACACGCCCCAGCATGTAAGGCGCATACTCACCGCCACCTGTGTTCAGCAGTTGGCCAGTCTCTAGGTCGAACGGAGCGCTGTAATGCCACGGTTCTTTATTAGCTGTAGCAGGCGCATAGCCATGCCCTTTCTCGGTGTGTATATGCACCACGGTGGGGCGAGGCGTGTCTTTCACCTTACGAAACATTTCAACAAGTGCCATAACATCATTGCCTTGCTCCAAATAATGATAGTCGAAACCCAGAGCTTTAAAGAAATTCTGTTCGCTTTGGCCCTGTGTTTGGCGCAATAGAGCCAGGTGTTGATACAGTCCGCCGTGGTTTTCGGCAATGCTCATTTCATTATCGTTAACCACAACAATGATGTTCGTGCCAATTGCAGCAGCGGTGTTAAGGCCCTCGAAAGCTTCACCACCGCCAAGACTTCCATCGCCAATAAAGGCCACAATGTTGTGTGTTTGTCCCAGTATGTCGCGCGCCTTTTGCAGTCCTGTGCAAAGAGCGATACTAGTAGAGGTATGCCCTATCTCGAAATTATCATACACAGGCGACTCAAGAGGTGAACTATAACCCGACACCGAGTTCATGTCGTCCAAGTTGGTAAAACCCTTTAGTCGGCCCGTGAGCACCTTATGCGGATAACTTTGGTGCGAAACATCGAAAACAATTTTGTCTTCGGGCGTATTAAAAACATAATGCATGGCCACTGTTGCTTCGGTTGCGCCGAGGTTTGGCCCCACATGTCCGCCGTGATGACTCACCCTAAAAAGCACAGCCTCTCTCACTTCATTGGCCACTTCCTGTAATTGATTTTCCTGTAATTGTCTTAATTGAGCTGGTTGGTCTATCAGTTCCAAATACATCTTTAATTCTCTTTTTGTGTGAATAGCTAACAATAAGCAGACAAAGTTACGAAAAAGAAGATGGAATGGCGCAAAATCTGCCATAATAATTGGAAATTTTATAGATAATGCGATGCTCGATAGTCAAGCTAAGACAGTTTATTAAGTGCATTGACTCTCTACGCCAACACAACAGAAGAACGACAACAACCCATAAACGCCCACCCCATCAGTAGGAAACAAGCTTGTGAATTCCTGATCACAGGTTAAGACAAGGTGCTAAGAATCATTCCACACAAGACCTAAAAGCCCATATAAATGTATATAAGCCCATCAAACGCCCCTTTAAAACGCAATATTTTAGCGATTTTTCGAAAAAAGGGCGATAAAATTTTGCTATTATCAAAATATTGTCTACCTTTGCACTCGCTTTAAAAGCAATGTTCGGGATTTAGCGCAGTTGGTAGCGCACACGTCTGGGGGGCGCGAGGTCGCTGGTTCGAGTCCAGTAATCCCGACAGAAAAGAGTGAAAGGGGTTGATTATCAACCCCTTTCTTCTTGTAGGAGGTTTTTTACTCGGCGAAAAGTCGGGGCAGTCCAATATTTTTATTTATTGCAATTCATATTGCAAACTTAGAGATTGGGGTAAAAAGAAAAGGCAAAACAAAAAAAATAAAAGGCCTCTCGCCATGAAGACAAGAGACCAGCCAGTCTGTAAGCCTCAGACATTTTGTCAAAAGGGCCAATGAGCAGCCCTAGCTTATACTGTAAAAGCACGCTTATCGAGTGCAATAAGGAGTAGTTAACCCTCACTTATGTGCAAAAGCATGGTGCAGCACATAAGACAAACGCACTTTATATCATAGAAAAACGCCTACAATCAGCGTGATGCAGAATGTTTGGCGCGAAGAGAGACGCCATGAGGCGCACACAAGGTCTACACTTCGTAGTTGGTTTGTCCGTCGTCGTCGCCGTGAAGTGCATCTTTAAAGTCTTTCCAACTTTGGAAGCCCACAAACAACGCCACTTTATCCAACAATTCAACCGAAGGTTTCTCGGCTCCAGATATCTGTGCCCACAGCTTTTTTAGCATCGTGGGTTGCAACGCCACGTGTTGTTTTGCAAACGCAAACGCCAACTTTTCAAAGTCGGTTGCCATGGTTACGCTCTGTCCGAATTTCTTTTCTACAGCCTTTACCAACGCTGTTAAATCCCGCTTCATCATCTTAATGCCATTATAAGATTGGCTAGTAATAGCCAACCCACTCGTTTTATCGTTGCAAAGGTATAAAAAAGCTTTCGAAATATGCAAGCTGCAAGAAAATAAAATACCTTTTTTTAGGTATTGCCCGACACAAACTAATGCCGTAATTTTGTAGCCGAAACAGAATGTTTTACGACTGTGTGAACGACACAGCGCGAAGACACGACGCAACAAACTGCGACAAGAACTGCCGACAATGCGCCTTGCGCCTGCATTACACTAAAAAACGCGTAACATTTCACACCTAATATTTACAAGTTCATGAAGAAAATTCTACTACAACTGTTGCTCCTCACCTGCACATTAAATATGATGGCGCAGCGCGCTAAGAGCAACGACAAGGATGGTTACCTAAACCAAACCACCCTAACCGTAACCAAAGCCGGAACACTTGAGCAGGTGTTTGCCGAGACCAACCCCGACAGCTACCAGGGTTTGCGCATTATTGGTCCGCTAAACGAAGTCGATATGCGTTTCTTGGCCAAGCTAGCCAAACCCAGTTCGCTAAGCGACTTGCACAGCATTAACCTGCAAGAAGCGCAACTAGAGCGCATCCCGGCCCACTGGTTGCATGGTCTAACCTACGTCACCCACGTATATTTCCCCACCACGCTTAAAGAAGTGGGCGCCTACGCCTTTGCTTACACCAACTCGCTGCGTAAGGCCGACTTGCCCGAAGGACTAAAAAGCGTTGGCGACTTTGCTTTTGTGGGTACTGCCATACAACGCGTAAACCTGCCCGTTACGATAGAAAAAGTTGGCGAAGGCGCGTTTGCACTGCTCAAAAACCTAACCGAAGTGAGCGTTCCTGCCACCAATAAGCATTTCGACCTTGTAGACAGTCTGCTTATTCGAAATGCCGACAACACCCTGCTGCAATGCTTTAAAAAGGGTAAGGGCAAGGTGGAAGTGCCTGGAGTGATAGAACGTATTGGACATTTGGCTTTTGGAGGAGCCAAACACATCAGCACCATCATCATCCCCAAAAGCGTTACCCGCATTGGCGAAGACGCTTTTGCCTCAACCTATGCGCTCGACAGCATTGCCGTGAATACAGAAAATGCACACTATACCTCGCAGGCTGGCGTGCTATTTAATAAGGAACTCACCCTGCTTATATGCCATCCCGCTTCAAAACCAGGCAATAGCTACACTGTGCCCACAACAGTTAAAGAACTGGCAACGGGTGCTTTTCAAGATTGTGGCGGAGGAAATGCTTACAAGCACATCTCCAATAAAACCCTTAAAAAGAAAGTAAAACTAAACAACGTGATACTGCCCGAAGGACTAACAAAGATAGGCAAGTGGGCATTTACATTCTCGGGCTGCCAAGTTAACATCCCCTCTACTGTAAAAGAGATTGGCGACAGCTGTTTCTTCTTCAGCGAAATAGAATCGGTAACCATACCCGAAGGCGTTAAACGCCTTGGCGATGGCATGTTCACAGCATGCTATACGTTGGAAAACATCACGCTACCCTCTACCCTTGAATATATTGGCGCCAAACTATTGGCCTACAACAGCAGCGAAATAACACTCAATGTCTATGCCACTAACCCGCCTTCGTGCCATCGAGATGCATTTGCAGAGTTCGCTGGTAGCATCAACTTGCACGTGGTGAAAGGCCAAAAGAAAGCCTATGAGAAGTCGGGCGACTGGAATGGCATGAATGTAAGCAACATCGACGACGACCTCAAAGCGGTTGTCACTGCCATTGGCAACACCTCTTCAACTCAGAAAGAAATTGTAGAAGTGGCTCGTTTCAACCTCCAGGGCGTTCGTATCAATGGCCAACAACCAGGCGTGAACATCATTAAGATGAGCGACGGCACCATAAAGAAGGTGTTAGTGAAATAAGATAAACCCACTAACACGCAGACAAGTGAACAGGTTGCATAGCCAATCTGTTCACTTGTCAACGTTTAAGGTGGCACCAGTGCAACACAAATAATCCTACAAACACACCACCATCTAACCTTAAGAACAGAAAAAGCCTATTATTTTGATGCATCATTCCTTAATTTGTAAAAGATATTACGTAACTTTGCAACAAAATAACACACATTCAAGATGGAGAAAGACGTTAATTCACTACTCATTACATACGGCAAGTACTTCCCAGAGGAGAGTTTAATGCAAGTTCGCGAGATATTTGAAAGAATGAACGACGAACAAGTCACCATGCTGGCGTGCTTGCAATTTAAAGATCCCATCACCGTGCTCATCATTTCGTTGCTCGGTGGCATTCTTGGAATAGACAGATTTTACCTTGGGCACACCGCTCTAGGCATTATTAAGCTGTTGACTTGCGGTGGTTTTTATCTCTGGGCCATCATCGACCTCTTCCTCGTTATGGATGCTGCGCGCCATGAGAACCTTAAGAAACTGATGACCCTCTTCTAAATTGACCATCAAACAAGGAACATTCATTGCCACGCTTGTGTATTTCACAGGGGTGGCTTGGCTGTTGCTGAACGTTGTTTGGCAAACAAATATAGTTATATGCCCATTACGTTCGGCAACTGGATTACCTTGTCCTGCTTGCGGAACCACACGCGCCATGCGCCATCTTCTACAAGGCGAAATGTGGAACGCATTTATTACCAATCCCAATGTATCTATCGTTGCACCCGCATCAATAGCTTTTACTTTGGCGCTAATAGGCGGATGGTGGAGCAAAAAACCACTCACCCAGCGGCTTTACGCCACAGCACAAACCACGCTTAACCGCAAACATGTGTTTGCAGCCTTTATATTGTGGGAGCTAGGCGTGTGGGTTTACCTGCTTGTGGTGCACTTTATTTAAGCGCAAAGGCCATTACCCCAAGCGTTTTATGGCCTAATCCACAACCCATTGCACACTTTATAAGCTAATTACCATTATTTTTTACTATCTTTGCAAGGCAATTAAACCACATTATAAAGATGAAAGAACTTGCCTTGAAGTATGGTTGCAATCCCAACCAAAAGCCTTCGCGCATCTATGTTACCGAAGGCGAACTTCCCATCAAAGTGCTAAGCGGACGCCCTGGCTACATCAATTTTCTTGATGCACTTAACAGTTGGCAGCTAGTTAAGGAACTTAAAGCCGCCATAGGCCTGCCTGCCGCAGCCAGTTTCAAACATGTGTCGCCAGCAGGAGCAGCCGTTGGCCTACCACTTAGCGACACGCTGAAGCACATTTACTTTGTTGACGAGGCCAAGACGCCGCTCTCGCCCATTGCATGTGCATACGCAAGAGCTCGTGGAGCAGACAGAATGAGCAGCTATGGCGACTTTATCGCACTGAGCGACACCTGCGACGAGGCTACGGCTTTGCTCATTAAGCCCGAGGTTTCGGATGGTGTTATAGCACCAAGCTATACACCCGAAGCCCTCGCCATACTGAAGGAGAAGCGAAAAGGAACATATAACGTACTGCAAATCAACCCTGCTTACACGCCCGAACCACTCGAGCACAAGCAAGTTTTTGGCATCACATTCGAACAAGGACGCAACGAAATCAAATTAGACGACCCCAAATTGTTTGAAAATATCCCCACACAAAACAAACATTTCACACCCGAAGCACTACGCGACCTTATCATCGCCCTCATCACCCTTAAATATACACAGAGCAATTCGGTGTGCTATGTGAAAGACGGACAAGCTATTGGCATCGGTGCTGGTCAGCAAAGTCGCATTCACTGCACACGTTTGGCTGGTAACAAGGCCGATATTTGGTGGCTAAGACAGCACCCCAAAGTGATGAATTTGCCCTTTGTAGACAATATCCGAAGGGCCGATCGCGACAACACTATCGACCTCTACATCGGCGAAGAATGCGAAGATGTATTGGCAGAGGGTGTATGGCAGCAGTTTTTCAAAACCAAACCCGAACCTCTTACCCTTGAAGAAAAACGCCAATGGATTGCTCAAAACCATGGCGTTTGCCTAGGTAGCGATGCCTTTTTCCCCTTTGGCGACAACATCGAACGCGCACATAAAAGCGGTGTTGACTTTATCGCGCAGGCCGGTGGATCGGTTCGCGACGACCATGTTATCGACACTTGCAACAAATACAACATCGCCATGGCCTTCACAGGCGTGAGATTGTTCCACCATTAATCCCTAAACATATTGCACATGGATATAGACGAGATAATTGCTGGTGGCGGAATGACCTTCCGCAAAGGCTCTTCGGGAGGCGAAAAAAAAGACGATAAGGTTAAAACCAAAGCCAAAAAGAAAAAATATATCACTGGAGCGCACGGCAGCGGTGCGGCTAAACAAAAGGCCAAATACCGCGAGCAACGCGCCAACAGACATAAAAAGCGATAGGCAACTGCACCAAGCTCTTGCCTTTTTGCCTTGCTAAACGCAATAAAAAAAGGAGAACCACCTCTCATTGGCGTGGTTCTCCTTTTATTTTTTGCAACATCGCTGAGATGTTATCAAGCGATGAAGCTGGCGAATTGCTCAATATCTAGTCCAAATAGTTTGGTACTGCCTTAAAAAGAAAAGCAGAAAAGAAAACAAAAAAAAGGGTGAGCACATGCCCAAGTGGCACATGTCTCACCCTTTATTATAAGCGTGGCTCTAAGCCTTTATCGTGTTTAAGCCTCGGCTTCGCCTTCGTTGCTCCAGTCTTCTTTAGACTTGCGTACGTAGCTCTTATAGCGTAGCTTAGCCATCTCTTCGGCAGCCTTGAACAACTCTTCAGCTTCGTTGGGATAAGCCTTCTTTACAGAGAGGTAACGCACCTCACCAAGGAGGAAGTCGTGGAACTTACTCCAGTCGGGTTCTTTAGAATCCAGCGTGAAGGGGTTCTTGCCTTCGTCGGCCAATTGTGGGTTGTAGCGCCACAAGTGCCAGTAACCAGCGGCAACAGCGTTAGCCTCTTCGGCCTGACTCTTACCCATTCCGGCTTTCAAACCGTGGTTGATACAAGGTGCATAAGCGATGATGAGCGACGGACCTGGATAGGCTTCGGCTTCGCGGATGGCCTTAAAGGTCTGTGCTTGGTCGGCACCCATAGCGATTTGTGCTACATACACATAGCCATAAGTGGTTGCCATGAGTCCTAAATCTTTCTTACGGATGCGTTTACCTTGAGCAGCAAACTGGGCAATGGCACCAAGAGGAGTAGACTTAGAGCTTTGTCCGCCAGTGTTAGAGTAAACCTCGGTGTCGAGAACCAAGATGTTTACATCTTCACCCGAAGCGATAACGTGGTCGAGACCGCCGTAACCAATGTCGTAAGAAGCACCGTCGCCACCGATAATCCATTGCGAACGCTTAACGAGATAGTGGTCGAGCGTCTTCAGTTCGGCGCAGGTTTGGCAACCTTGAGCGGCACCAGCCTCGATAAATGGTTTCAGTTTGGCAGCCGATAGCTTAGAAGCGTCGGCATCGTCCTTGGTGTTAATCCACTCGTTGGCAGCCTCCTTGAAGTCGGCAGGTACGCTATCGTTAGCCAAGAGTTCAGAAAGCAGCATCACAATGCGTTCGCGCATCTTCTTATTACCAAGTGCCATACCCATACCAAATTCGCAGAAGTCTTCGAACAATGAGTTATCGAATGCAGGACCTTGACCTGCTTCGTTGGTGGTGTAAGGTGTTGAAGGAATAGAAGCAGAATAAATAGACGAACAACCTGTGGCGTTGGCAACCATTTCGCGGTCGCCATAGAGTTGAGAAATGAGCTTAACGTAAGGTGTTTCACCACAACCAGCACATGCTCCAGAGAATTCGAAGAGGGGTTGTGCAAACTGCGAGTTCTTCACATTGCTCTTAATGTCTACCAAATGTTGCTTGCTCTTAACGTTCTTAGCCAAATAATTCCAGTTAGAAATTTGCTTTTCGTCGTGAGTGAAGGGCACCATTGCGAGTGCCTTACCATTTTTGTTGCCAGGACAAACGTCGGCACAGTTACCACAACCCACACAGTCGAGCACGCTCACCTGTATGCGGAAGTTCATTCCTGCCATAGGCTTTGGCACCTTCATTTCGAGTGTTGCATCCTCGAAGTCCTTCATTTCTTCTTCGTCGAGAACGAATGGGCGGATACAAGCGTGAGGACAAACGTAAGCACACTTGTTACATTGGATACAATTGTCGGCAGTCCACTCGGGGTTGAAAGCCTCAACGCCACGTTTTTCGAAAGCAGACGAACCATTTGCCATTGTACCATCAACCATATCGTAGCGCACAAAGTCAGACACTTTCAGCAAGTCGCCAGACTGAGCATTGATGGGGCGTACAATTTCTTTGATGTATGCGGGAACGTCTTCTTCTGCGGCAACAGCGTCATCAGCAAGGTTTGCCCATGCTGGGTCAACAGCCAACGTCTTGTATTCGCCACCGCGGTCAACGGCTGCATAGTTCTTATCAACCACGTCTTGTCCCTTATTGCCATACGATTTCACAATGAACTTCTTCATTTGCTCGATAGCCAGGTCAACGGGGATAACCTCTGTGATGCGGAAGAAAGCACTTTGCAGGATGGTATTGGTGCGGTTGCCCAATCCAATCTCTTGTGCAATCTTCGAAGCGTTCATATAATAAACGGTGATATTGTTCTCTGCGAAGTAACGTTTGATGCGGTTGGGGATGAACTTAACCAGCTCTTCGCCTTCGAAGATGGTGTTGAGCAAGAAAGTGCCATTCTTTTGCAAACCGCGAATTACGTCGTACATGTTCAGGTAAGCCTGCACGTGGCATGCCACGAAGTTGGGCGTGTTAACCTGATATGTTGAGTGGATGGGCGAGTTGCCAAAGCGCAAGTGCGAGCAAGTGAAACCACCCGACTTCTTTGAGTCGTAAGAGAAGTAAGCTTGACAGTGCTTATTGGTGTTGTCGCCGATGATTTTCACCGAGTTTTTGTTAGCTCCAACTGTACCGTCTGCACCCAGTCCGTAGAATTTAGCCTCAAAAATGCCATCAGCACCCATAGGAATCTCGGGAACTGCGGGCAAAGAAGTAAACGTAACGTCGTCTACAATACCCACGGTGAAGTGGTTTTTGGGCACTTCTAGTTCGAGGTTGTTGAATACAGAGAGAATCTTAGCAGGGGTAGTATCCGAAGAACCCAGTCCATAACGACCGCCAACGATGAGAGGTTTGTTTTCCACATCGTAAAATGCGCTCTTAACATCGAGGTATAGAGGTTCGCCTTCGGCTCCAGGTTCTTTGGTACGGTCGAGCACAGCAATGCGCTTCACGGTCTTAGGAACAGCAGCCAACAGGTGCTTAACCGAGAATGGACGATAGAGGTGAACAGAAATCATACCCACCTTCTTGCCTTGTTTCATCTGATAATCGATGGCTTCGCGAGCTGCTTCGGTGGCCGAGCCCATCAAGATAATGATGTTTTCGGCATCTTGAGCACCATAATAAGAGAAGAGATGATATTCGCGACCAGTGATTTCTGAAATCTTACCCAGATACTCTTCAACCACTTCGGGGATATTGTCGTAGTGCTGGTTGCAAGCCTCACGGTGAGTGAAGAATGTTTCGGGGTTTTCGGCTGTACCGCGAGTAACGGGGCGTTCGGGCGAAAGGGCGCGATCGCGGAAACGTTTGATGTCGTCGGGGTTCACCAGCTTAGCAATCTCGTCTTGGTCTATCAGTTCAATCTTCTGATATTCGTGCGATGTACGGAAGCCATCGAAGAAGTTAACGAAGGGTATGCTTGTGCGAAGCGTTGCCAAGTGGGGCACAGCGGTGAGATCCATCACCTCTTGTACCGAACCCGAACAGAACATGGCGAAACCTGTTTGGCGACAAGCCATAACGTCTGAGTGGTCGCCAAAGATACAAAGTGCATGCGAAGCGATGGCACGTGCCGACACATCGAACACGCAAGGCAACATCTCGCCAGCTATTTTGTACATGTTGGGTATCATCAACAGCAAACCTTGCGATGCTGTAAAAGTAGTAGTAAGCGCACCTGCTTGCAGCGAACCATGCATGGCACCAGCGGCTCCACCCTCGGATTGCATTTCTTGAACCATTACCGTTTGTCCGAATAGGTTCTTCCTTCCTTTTGCCGACCACGAGTCTACGTGCTCAGCCATGGGCGAAGACGGGGTGATGGGATAAATAGCTGCTACCTCAGAGAACATATAGCTCACATGAGCGGCGGCCTCGTTACCATCACAAGTGATAAACTTTTTTTCTTTTGCCATTTGAATAAAATATTAATTAATGTATTTGTATTTAATAGAGAAACCCGAAAAGCCAAAGGGGCATCTTATTGTCTTTACCCACTTCGGTGTTGTATCGGGCGTATATGGTATCGGTGTTATATCTAACCTTGCCTGTACCGCGTGCATCGCAGATGCGAAATTTCCATTTCTCGTCTACAATATAAAACTGTTCTTTGTTGCCTTGGTTCACCAAATGGTCTTTCCAAAGGGCATTAACGAAGAATGTTTCCATGACCACTTGTTCGTCGGCCACTATGGGATAGACGGTGTAAAGCAAGTTTGAATTGTGCATCATTATCTTAGAAGGCTTCTTGGGAAAATCGTCTCCCACTAGATACATCATGTTTATCAAGCGCGCATCGGCCAAATATTTTATGTAGTTCATCACCGTTGCACGGCTTGTCTCGATGTCTAGAGCCAGCTGACTGATGTTGGGGGCTTTCGTTGGGTTGAGCGACAGCAGATAAAACAGCTTCTTTATCTTGGTGAGATACTTCAAATCTATCTGCTTAATGAGCAGTATGTCCACTTCGGTCATCATGTTCATTGTCTTCAACAGATTTTCCGAAAAGTTGCGTTGCTCTAAGAAGAAAGGATAAAAACCATGGTGCACATAGTCGCGAAAATGCTTTGCCGGACTCACCACAGGCAATATCTCCTTTACGATGCTCTCGTGTTGAGTTAGTATCTCTTCCAAGCTGTAGGCCTTAAACTGGTTGCCTGTAACAATATTGAGATATTCTCTAAACGAGAATCCCCGCAAGTTATAGCTTTTAACGATGCCGTTAAGCTCTGGGTTTTCGTCTTTAAGCCGCATAACGCTCGACCCAGTGAAGATGATTTTCAGTTCTGGATAACGGTCGTAGCACTTACGAAGTTCCGAGCTCCAATCGGGTTGTTTAAATACCTGGTCGATTAACAACACCTTTCCACCATGCGCAACAAAGTCGGCTGCAAAATCGGCGATGCCACGACTTTGGAAATAGAAGTTGTTCATATTGATATACAAACATTGCCTGTCGCCACGAGCAAACTTCTCTTTCGCATATTGTAGCAAAAATGTGGTCTTCCCCACCCCACGCGTTCCCTTAATGCCAATTAAGCGGTCGCCCCAATCTATTTCATCCATCAGGGTTCGACGCAACGTGGCATTGGTATGCTCCACAAGATAAGCGTGAGTGCGAAAAAAAGCCTCCATAGTTATACTACTATATTTAAGCGATTAAAACCATGCAAAGGTAGTACTTATTTATCAAATTTGCAAACTCTACCTTACAAAATAAACAATACCTATCATCTTTTTTAGGTACGAAGCCCCGCAAGGGTTCAAAAAATAGCTCTTCAACATAAAACAACCCCCTTCTATTAACCATCAGCTTACTTTCAAAGCCTTTCTATGCCCTAAAAACATGTTTTGAATAAAGTTTTGAAGTTATGTGTAAAGTTTTCCATTATTTCTTTTGTTGGAAAAAAAAAATACTTAACTTTGCCCCGATGTTACTAACCATAAACACATAAATTAATATGTCTGAACAAAAAAGAAACACATTGAGCGAGGTCTTCAGATTTAAAAAGTTCGCCTTGTTCATCGTGGCGGTGTTAATAACCACCGTTTTATGGAACTTGCCCTCTACTGCTTTTGGCATTGAAGGGTTAACGGTTATCCAGCAACGTGTGATAGCCATCTTCGCTTTTGCCACTATCATGTGGGTAACAGAAGCTATTTCGTCGTGGGCTACGTCGGTGGTGCTAATAGCGGCCTTGCTATTTACCACATCCGACAACGCTTTCCTCTTCTTCAGAGATGGCATCGACAAGTCGGAACTGCTGCATCACAGCGCTCTCATGGCCACCTTTGCCGACCCCATTATCATTCTATTCTTGGGCGGATTTATGTTGGCCATCGCCGCAACGAAGTCGGGACTGGACGTTTTCTTGGCACGTAACCTGCTACGCCCTTTCGGTCGCAAATCTGAAATGGTGCTCTTGGGTTTTATTCTCATCACGGGCGCCTTCTCAATGTTCGTTTCAAACACCGCTACGGCTGCCATGATGCTCACCTTCCTTACACCTGTTTTCAAGGCTTTACCTCCCGAAGGCAAGGGCCGAGTGGCTTTAACGCTGGCTATTCCCGTGGCTGCCAACATCGGCGGTATGGGTACACCCATCGGTACGCCTCCCAATGCTATTGCCCTAAAGTATCTAAACGATGTTAACGGTCTGAACTTGGGCCTTGGATTTGGACAGTGGATGGCCTTTATGCTGCCACTAACTATCGTGCTGCTACTTATTGGCTGGTATCTGCTGAAAACCTTTTTCCCTTTTAAGAAAAAAGAAATAGACCTGCACATCGATGGCGAAGTGCAAAAAAGTTGGCGCACACCGGTGATTGCTGTCACCTTCTGCGTAACCGTACTGCTCTGGATGCTCGACAAAGTTACAGGTGTTGGTGCCAACACTGTGGCCATGCTGCCCATCGCTGTGTTTGCGCTTACAGGCGTGGTTAAAGCCAAAGACCTGCAAGAAATTAACTGGAGCGTTATCTGGATGGTGGCCGGAGGCTTCGCGCTAGGCCTTGCCCTCAACGAATCTAAACTTGCCGAACTGGCTATTAAGAGCATTCCGTTTGACAGCTGGTCGCCTTTGGTCATCCTGCTCATATCGGGTGTGATATGCTATATGCTCTCCAACTTCATCTCTAACACGGCCACTGCTGCCCTCTTGGTACCCATCCTCGCCGTTGTTTGTAAGGGTATGGGCGACAGCCTTAACGGCATCGGTGGCACTCCCACCGTACTTATCGGTATAGCCATCGCCGCTTCTACTGCCATGTGCTTGCCCATCAGTACTCCTCCAAATGCTATTGCTCACTCTACCGGACTGGTTAACCAGAACGAAATGATGAAGATTGGTCTCTCTATCGGCATCATTGGCCTTGTACTTGGCTACATGGTTTTGTTCTTCGTGGGCAAATCGGGTTTGATTTAATTAGAACAGTAACATACAAACAAACGCCTGCAAGCGGTGTCCGTAACTACGGCATCGCTTGCTTTTGTTTTTATAGTTTGTTTGGTATGTTAGCACTCTAACGCTGATTTCTCAATCGCCTTCCACTTCTTGCAAACAAAGCCACCACTCATTATCTTTCACCCACTACTCACCAAGTCTTCACTTCTCACCTGCCTCGTTCATCTCTGCTTATCCTGCGGGTTGGCTGTGAAACCACCTTGTTATTTGCCTTACCTTCGTTTACCTCAATAGGTTGTTAAGCCGCTTATTTCATGCTTTGTAAGCTTTGCATTGCTCCTGTCCATCCTTCGTTTGCTTGTCAACATCAAGGCTGCCTTATTCCTTTGGCATTGCCAGTTGTACAAAAAAGAATAATCTAGGCAAAGTGCTCAACAACACACAAAACCCTTCCTTACGCTAACAACCAATTTGGGCTTTAGAAAAAATGCTGTTTTGTTCGCTAGCTGTAAAATATTACGCACGGAATTTAACACAAAAAGAGGCATTTTTGCGCACCATCATCTCACTCGCTCGCAAATAATCAATTCTCGCGAGAGTTTGTTGTCGCACAAAAAAGAACAATTCCAGCAAATTCAAAAAAACCATTTTTAGTAAAAAAACGAGATTTGCACCAACTTTTGGGCTATTTGCAGCAAAACGCAGTGCTAACTCCTACAAAACGCAGTGCTAACTCCTACTAAATGCAGT
>NZ_CALKQY010000058.1:0-38930 GCF_937990675.1 Hoylesella shahii
CAGTTTACAACCCATAGGGCCGTCATCCTGCACGCTACTTGGCTGGTTCAGGCTTACGCCCATTGACCAATATTCCTCACTGCTGCCTCCCGTAGGAGTCTGGACCGTGTCTCAGTTCCAGTGTGGGGGACCTTCCTCTCAGAACCCCTACCGATCGTTGCCACGGTGGGCCGTTACCCCGCCGTCAAGCTAATCGGACGCATCCCCATCCTTTACCGCTAAGCCTTTGGTCCAAATCGGATGCCGTCAATGGACTACATACGGTATTAGTCCGACTTTCGCCGGGTTATCCCGTAGTAAAGGGTAGGTTGGATACGCGTTACTCACCCGTGCGCCGGTCGCCATCAGTAATTGCAAGCAATCACTATGCTGCCCCGCGACTTGCATGTGTTAAGCCTGTAGCTAGCGTTCATCCTGAGCCAGGATCAAACTCTCCATTGTAAAATGTCTACGCATTATGCTCTATCAAAAAATAAAGCACAACGCTAAAAGTTTTATGCCTAAAAGGCATTATCCTATCAGAATGAGCACCTAATTTATTGTAGTTCACTCACCTGTTTTGATTAACCCTATAAAAAGGAGAATCAACGGTTCTTTATGTTCTACCCAAATACACTCAAAAATCAAGTGCATTTGCTCTTGTACTACTACTGTCTATGTAAATCTTTCAATGAACTCTTTCATTTGCTTCAGGATAACTTCGTTCCTGAAAGCGGATGCAAAGGTATAAAGATTTCCAATACCCGCAAAGCTTTTGCAGAATAAATCTTCAAAAACATCAATATTTTAACACTTTAAAACATTTTTGTGAAACAATATATACTATACACCTTATTTATATAAAGGGAGAAACCACTTAAAAAGAGAACAATTAATTTCTATATTTTGAGAATTTACAAAACCAGTAAACCCAAAAACTATCAAAATAAAGGCATTTGATACAGCCAATGCTTATCTTCACCTCGCTTATTTACGTGCAACCGCACTTTGTTACAAGCCCTGCATATCTTACGTGCCTAGATAAAACAACGACAGCACTGCGCCATAATAACGAAATCCCTTTTCGGTGATTTGCACCCTTTCCCCTCCCCCGCCGATGCAAACCAAGCCTTCGTTTAGACAGAATGTAAGTGCTTCGTGCACGCGTCTTTGCCACTCTGAGTCGTTAACGGCTAGCACTTTGGCCAACGAAAACGAGCCGAAATAGCCCGATATGGCGATATACTTAGCCGCCAATTGGGTTTGTGGCAATTGATAAACATCCGCTTCGGCGTATGTATCTTGCCGAATGAAGGCGCTAAGCTGCGAACTGTTTTTACCGCAATTGTATGCAATGCCCTCTTTACTCATGCTCTGTGCAGAGAGCCCGAACCCTTTATACGACGCACCATGCACCATTCGCGCCCTTAAATATGAGGACACCCCAAGGTCGGTTTTGCACAAAGAAAAGGTGTTTTGCCCAAATTGCGCATGATAACCAAGAGCTATAAACGCCTCGTAATAACGGCGATAGGCATGATAAAGTTGTTCTTTGGCGGGTACATCTTTATGAGCAAGCATATTGGTGCGCAATTCGTAGAGCGTAATTTGCTGGGGCATAAGTTGGGCAATGGCATGCAAGTCGCGTGCTATTGTCGCCTCTCCTTGCCCTTTGAGTCCATACATCAGGTCGATATTGATTTTCTCTAATCCTGCCCGATAAGCCTCGTTCATCCACTTGGCCATAACCTCTTGAGCCACATTTTCACGATGTTGAGAAGAAAGAACACCCACATCGGCCGACTGAACACCGAGTGAGAGCCGTCTTATGCCACTGTGTGCCATGCGCTGAAGCTTTTCTGGAGTAAGGGTATTGAAGGTGGCTTCAATGCTAGGTTCGTAATCGTTGGCCAAAGTAAGACCTTCCACTGCCTCATCGTACACATCCATCAGCCTACTGAAATTGTCTTGCGACAACGCTGTGGGGGTGCCTCCACCAAGGTCGAATCCCTGCAACTCCATGCCAGGATGCCCCTTCTTAAACTGAGCAATGTCGTTGGCCAGCACCTCAAGGTAATGCGTTTGCAACTGCACATCTGTGCAAACCATGCGGGTGTATTCGCAAAACAAACACAATTGTTTGCAAAATGGGATGTGAATGTAAAAAGACAAGGCTTTATCTTGCGCGAACGACAGGGGTGCGGGCACACGATAGTCTATCCAATCGCATGGCGACAAAGGATAAGAGGTATTGAATTGGGGGTTGTGTTTTCTTGCCTTAAAAACAGTTTTTATGCTCATCTCAGTAGATAATATTATGCTGATGAAAACCTTGGCGAAGATATTGACCATCGAAAACCAGTGACGAGGCACAGTAAGTGGGATCGGAATAGTTGCGCATGTAGATCTCTAATATCTTCAAATTTTTGTTATACAGATAGTTGCTACACTTGCAATGCGCACCGCGATTCATCGAATTGGTGAAATACACATGTGGGATTTTCTCCCAAAAAATCTCTTCTAGGTCAACAAAATGGTCGCAGCAATATTGATTTAGTTTCATCAACGCCACAAAGCCAATGCGTGGCACACCCAGCGACAGTGCGAAATCTAACATGCGGTGGGCCTCTTGTGCATTGTCGATGTAGCCCCGAATCAAGTTGCAGCTAACATTTACCTTTTGCATATCGACACCTTCGAACCTGAAAGCATCGGGCGTAATGGTGCAACCATACAACTGCGAGAGTGCCGATGCCTGGTAATGATGCAACGACATGGAAATACTATCCCATCGCGAATGCGTCATAAGCTGTTGCGATTGAGACAAAAGGCCGTTAGTATTGAGATGCATGTGAATATTTGAAAATTCGGGCTGCTCCATCATCTGCAATATCTGCTGCACCAAAGGCGACACCATAGCCGGTTCGCCCCCTGTGATATTCAGCCTATTGAGCTTAATGCCACGGTTGTGCAATTCGAAGATTACAGCCGAAAGTTTATCTAACCTGAACGCCGATTGCGGATGAGGGCTTGCTGCATTGGAACAGAATTGGCAATGTGCATTGCAACCTTTAGTTACCTTTACAAAGATATTTACCTGTGGCGGAATGGGTTTACCAGGCTCATCAATGAGATTGCAACCCCTACGTTTAAGCAAAATGTGCTTACCAAAAATTTCCATTTCTATTGTAGGCCCTATTACGGTTGATAAATTCGGTTTTTTCAATCATGCTAGGAAAGCTTAATCGCCCAACATACTTATCAAACACGGGTCTATCAAAATCTTTCATGGGCACATAATACCTCTTGCTCAAAATTTGATACTCTCCCTCTTCTATTTTCTTGTCCAAGATGGGCCTCACAGCATAAAATTCAAACTTTTGATTAAACGCAAGGGACGAAGAGTCCAGACAGCTTTTGCGATAGGTTCGAGCCATATTGTCCTCAATATATATTGGCGCAGTGCCACGCGCTATAGGTCGATATATGCCAAAAGAGCAACGGTCGTCGTCGCGAAAACTTTCTTCGATAACGGCTCGAATACCTTTTTGAGCTAACTCTTCTTGATGGTTGGTAAACATCACCTGCTCCAAGAGGTCGTTGTTGAGCACACCTTCTACGGTTAACTTAGGCCATAAATTTAACAAGCACCCAACAAAGCTTTTTGTTGGCGTGGGGTCGGGTCCGCCATAGTCATCAGAAAGATTTGCAGGTTGGTTGCCCTCTTCACCATTCATCACGAGAGAAAGATCGTGTTGCAGGTCCTTAATGTTGTTATATCTGCAAATATCGTTGAGTAATTGCACTATATCCACCAGCTTAGCGCACATACGCCGCGTGTAAAGTCTGTCTATACTAGCGAATTTATCGGCTATAAAATGGTTATCAAGCAATTTATCAAACTGTTCTACATTAAATTTTCCATCACGAAAAAGTTTTTCGGCATATGCTTCTAGCGTGTTAACCACCAGGTTTGCAGCCTCAACATCAAACCCTTTTCTACGCTTGTAGTCTTTAATAACCTGCTCTAAATCGTTTTTTAAGTCTTTATATCGGCCATAATGATACTGTGTGTTAAGTGTCTTTACCACATCAGCCAAGGTTCGGCATTGACCATATTTAGCCAAGCGATAAGACTTGGGAGCCTTAATAGCAGGATAGGCTGCAATGTGGCGCACAAACAATTTAGGCAGACACACATTGGGCAAGTGTACAGCATTGACAAAAAGCTGAGCTACCAAGTTCACATCAAGCTGGTTAGAACCTATACCTGCCATGGATACATAGAAAAATGTGTCGGGATGTTGACGGGCATAATCAATAAACTCGTTAACATATGGCCAATTACTACCCACAGAATAACCGATAATGGGTATGGAATAACTTTGACCTTGCATGCCAACGTACTGTGTAGCAGTTTCGCCATAAGGCAGTTTTAGGGCGTCAACTGCATCGCCATCAAGAACAACTCTGCTGCAACGAAAAAACACAAACACCTCATCGGCCTTTAAGCTCTTGAGAAATGCGGGCGTGTGAAGGGGGCGTTGCACATTGCGATACTCTCTAGACGCACTTTTACCAACGATTTTGGTATGAGAAAGCCTATTGAAAAAGGCGAGTATCTTGTTTATATTCATAATTTTCGAACTAATTTTAGACTTTATATTAAGCGCAAGGGATAGTTACTCCGCTTGTCAAACGTTTTATGCTGTTTATCTTTCGGTTGCATGTAGGCGGCTAATGTCCCTATAGGAGTAAAAACAAGCCCACATCATCCATGTGCAGCGCCATTTCGCCAATAAAAAGGCCCACTTATAGGGCAGCACAACCAAAATAAGCATGACGAGCATCGTTTTTTGCTATGCGCTGCGTCACAACACACAAACCCAATACTTCGACGTGCATGGCAAAGTTACAAATATTTTACTCAACAATGCCTTGCACAACGAGCTATTTTTATAATATGCTCTAAAGGGTGCGCCAAAGTGTGGCAATAGACTTTTGCTACCGGCACTCGTGGTAGAAGCAAAACATGCATTTACTGGCCTTGTGTATTATCTTTCCCTAAGCTATAGACTTAACATGTCAGGAAATTTCATACAAAAAAGAACACAAACAAAGCACATCTATCAACATAGCATTGAAGCCATTAGCACCTTCTTTCCTGGGCTTTTCATCAGCCTACCTAAAAGTAGGTATTTTGCATTTTCGGTAACATTTGTTACCCTTCATGTTGGTTTGCAACTCTACTTTTGCGACAAAATTAGCAAAAAAGATGGACGCACGTTTGAAGCTTGGTTTAGCATTTTGGTTCACCGTGATGAGTTGCATGGCGGTAAGGCCACCATACCATCTACACCATGCCCTCCCAAACGCCACAGACAACGACAGCACCCAAGCCGATAAGGTACGAAACACGCTACCACGCGTGGTAAACCTCAAAGAAGTAAACGTGCTGGCACCCCGACAGCTAACGCAACCCACCGTGGCACAAGCCCTAAACGAGCAACGGCTCATTGCCGGAAGCACATCGCTGGTGCAGATGTCGCCCCTACGGCAACGTCTGTCCACGCTGAAAGATGCGTTGGCCATGCAACCAGGCGTTATCATTCAAGAGTTCTTCGGTCTGAACGACCAACCCCGACTCAACATCCGCGGTTCGGGCATCCAGAGTAACCCACAACGCCGAGGCGTGTACCTGCTGCAAGACGGCATACCCGTAAACTTTGCCGACGGCTCTTACATCATCGGCGTGATGGACCCCATGACGGCCCATTTCGTTGAAGTGTTTAAAGGAGCCAACGCCCTAAACTTCGGTGCAAGCACCCTCGGCGGAGCCATCAACTTCGTTTCGCCCACGGCCAACAAGCAACATGGGGCTAACATGCTCGTAAAGGCAGAAGGCGGAAGTTATGGTTACAGGGCTGTGGCTGCAAGCATGGGCTACCG
The DNA here is from genome assembly GCF_937990675.1 of Hoylesella shahii. NCBI lineage: Bacteria > Pseudomonadati > Bacteroidota > Bacteroidia > Bacteroidales > Prevotellaceae > Hoylesella > Hoylesella shahii. The sequence continues at coordinate 5,929 of NZ_CALKQY010000058.1, forward strand.
CTGGCAAACAAGCGATGCCCACATAAGCACATCGTACAGCGCGCAAGACGGGCACAGGCTTTACAACCACAACACCCGATGGAGCATTGCGGCCAACTATGGGCTGCAAAATCCCAACAGGCATGTGGAAAACCGCACGTACCTGCACTTCACCTGGCTGAAATTCCAGTTTCCAGGGCCGCTCAACATGCAGCAACTGATGGACAACCCCAAGCAAGTTAACGCCGGCGTAGACCTTCCTTTCAGCATGGGGCCAAACGTGTTGCGCGATAAGCCACGCCGCTTTGCGCGCATGATACGCGTGGCCAACCGCACGGGCATCCGTTTCAACGCCAACAGCGACCTCGTGGCTGCCGTGTATTACCAATATGCCGACGACCAATTTGTGTTTCCCATCACCATTTCCATCCCCCACTCGTACCATCACGATGGCGGACTGACCGTCAGCTACCGCCTCAACACGGGCAAACACCACCTGCGTGCAGGCCTTGTGGCATCAACAGGACAAATAGATCGCCGCACCTATATCAATAAAGACGGGCTAGAATCGTTTATGTTTGCCCACGACGACCTGCAAGCGCGCAACCTGACCCTCTTTGCAGAAGACTTGATCAGGCTGACGTCGAAACTGAATTTCGTGGCCGATGCCCACCTTGTGTACAACGAGCGCAACAGCAGCGACCGCTTTCCACAACCCGACCTTCGGCCGTGGTACAGCCACATGTCGAAAAAGTACCGCTACTTTCGTTCGCAAAGCACAACGCTCAACCAACACTGGACGGCTTTCAACCCACGCATAGGACTGATATACAGTCCCTTTAAAGGCGAAGACGTGCAGCTGTTTGGCAACCTAAGCCGAAGTTACGAGCCGCCAACCTTCGACGAACTGGTTGGCACGGAGGTAACAACCAACATCAACACCAGCCCTAAGCGGCTTTACGCCATTGTCTTAGACAAGCAAACGGCCACCACCCTGGAACTGGGAAGCAAGGGACGGACAACACGCTTTTCGTGGAATGTGGCCGCCTACCGCTCGTGGGTACGCAACGAAATACTAGAAGTTAAAGACTACGTGCGCGGCATCAAGCGCACCGAGAACTATCCCACAACCCTACATCAGGGTGTGGAAGTGGGGCTGAACGCCGTTGTTGCCGACAATCCTTGGGGCACAAACGCGGGTAAGCTTACCCTTGGTGGAGTGTACGATTTCAGCGACTTCCGTTTCAGCGGCGGCAAATACCAGGGCAAACGCCTTGCGGGCATACCCCAACACTATCTGAACCTGTCGGCCGAATACGAGCATTCGTGCGGTCTTAGCATTGCGGCACAAGTGGAATGGAAACCAGGCGAAACCCCCATCGACCACACCAACACCATGTTTCAGCCCGCATACCGCGTGTGGAACGTGCGTGCGGCCTACGCACTGGGCAAAAACATCAGCCTGTACGTAGAGATGAAGAACGTGGCCAACAGCCGTTACGCCTCCAGCTACGTTATCAGCGACGAGATACATAACCCGCCCATCCCCTTCCCCAACTTCTCTGCAAAGCAGATGGCATTCTTCATTCCCGCCCAGCCGCGCTGCATATTTGGGGGCATAACGTGGCAAATGTAGGCTTTGCCGCCTTAATCAACAGAAATGTTTTACACCGTTAGACTTAACATATAACCATCATGACCGAGAAAAAAATGAACATGGAGCAAGGCCATTGGGTGCTTGCCAAACTTGGAAAAAGGGTGCTTAGACCAGGAGGACGCGAACTTACCGCCCAAATGTTAGAGGCAATGAACATCAACGAGACGGACGACGTGGTGGAGTTTGCACCAGGATTGGGACAAACGGCCCGCCTAACCGTAGCCCATAAGCCACACTCGTACACCGCCGTAGAGCTGAACGAAGAGGCCGCCAGCCGTGTTCGGCACAACGTAAGCTATGCCAACATGCGCGTAGTGGCGGCCGATGCCGCACAAACAGGGCTACCCGATGCCTGCGCAACAAAGGTGTACGGCGAGGCGATGCTCACCATGCAGAGCGCACCGCAGAAAAACGCTATCGTAAGAGAGGCGGCACGACTGCTGAAAGCGGGCGGACTGTACGCCATTCACGAAATCGTAATCTGCCCCGACGATGCGGGCAGCGAGCTACAACGCACCATCGAGAAGGACCTTGCACATAGCATCAAGACCAATGTGCGCCCACTAACGCTCTCTGCATGGCGCGCCGTGCTTGAAGAAAACGGTTTCGAGGTGGTATGGACAAAACAAAGCCCCATGCACCTGCTAGAATGGCGCCGCGTGGTGGCCGACGAAGGATGGGGCGGTTTCCTGCGCATCGTTTGGCGCATGCTTCGCAATGCCCCTGCCCGAAAGCGCATTTTGCACATGCGGAGCATATTTAGGAAGCACGACAAGAACATCCAAGCCATCTCGATGGTGGCGCGAAAACGGGCTTAGGGATGGTTGCACACAACATATCCCAACTGCGCGGGGCGGCCATTGGGCTTGCACTTGCCCTCCTTACAACAACGCTTGTGGGGTCATGCACCGACGACATGCACTCGCCCGACCTGGAACGGGCCGACCAACTGCTGCCCAACCGCAACGAATATGCCGACTCTAACCTGCACACCCAAGCGCAAGCCAAACTTGTGGCAGGGCTGTACGACTCGCGGCTCGACCTTATTTACTACGATGCCGACCGCGTAACGCCTCGCCTCTACTTCACAGGCGGCGATGCAATAGTGCCGCTCACAGCGAACAACAACGGGTGGTTGCAACTTCGTGTGGTTGATTTCCACACCCAGTTCATGCCGCTCTACATGTCGATAAACATGAAACTGTTGCTCACCGATACGCCTAGCGACACCATCCGCCTTGCAGGCAAAGACGGCTCGGTGCATACAAGCGACCACGGAAAAACCATCGGGCTGCCCCTTCCCGAAAGCGACGATGCCGAAATGGAGGGCTTTTACATCAAATCGAAAGGCGAAATATACGCCATCATCGACCTGATGTTGCCCGTTCCAATGAAAATCAGGTGGCACGGTAAGAAGCAAATACCAACGCCATAACTGCTTATCGGTGCATGGAAAACGGCTGTACCTACGCCGAAAACACGTGGCAAACAATATGTTTGTCCATACGTCAGCCAATATTATTCACCTTGCTCCATCTTATGTTGGGGCTAAAAACCTATAGATAAATGAGAATTACAAGTTTAAAAAATCTTTCTGCGCTGTTCATCATGTTCGCCCTGGCCATGAGTCTTACAACAGCTTGTAGCAAATCAGACGACAACGAAGGTGTAAGCGAAGCAGTTGTCAATAGCATGGCAGGTACATACAAGGCCACCATAGCTCCCACAATGGGTAACAAGAAAATGGCCGAAGGCCCGCACACCATATATATAGAGCGCGTGGCAGGTACGCAACAAGTGCGCATGCACTACGAGAACTTCAACGCACCTTTCCTTGATGGAAATGGCAAACCTAGCGAAACGGCACGCATGCCTTTCGACATGACCGTCGATTTTACTTTCGTTGCCACCCCAGGAGAGAACGGAGCCGTTGCACTTAAGTCAATAAAGGGGTATTTTAAGGCTGCGCCTCACAACGGGAATTCGGTAGATCCAAAGCATTTGCCTGGTGGAATAGCCATCCCAAACCCCAATGGGTTTGAAACCGACAAAGCTACTGCCGAAGGAACGTGGAAAGACAACAAGCTTGTTCTGCGTATCTTGCCCAACGTCTTGCCTGTGGTGGTGAATGTCGAAGCGGCTAAACAACAGAACTGACAACTACACCACCATAAACTAAATAAAAAATAGAACAACTATGCCAAACTCAAACAATGCTCTCATCCAAGCCCAGCGTTGGTTTGCCATCGCATTTACGGGTCTGTTCGCCTTTTTCCTTGTAGGCTGCACCACATCCGAACTAGACGAGAACGAGCGCGCACTTGTGGCCAAACAGCAACTGGCCGACAAATTCGACCAACTTTTCAACCTGGCGTTCGAGTCGCCAGACAAAGCAGAGGAGCAGTTTAACCAGCTAGTGTTCAGCGATCTCGTTACCGACGACCACAATCTTTTGGCCGACGACGACGTCCGCGCCTTTCAAACACTGGTGCAAATTGCCGTAAGACTTAACAGAGACGCCCGCGACGTACCTTCAAAGATGAGCCAAAACACCCTGTTCGACATGTACATTGCGCGCAACCAGTTGCTCATCTCGAGCGGAAGCACGCTCTACGAGTTGCCCTACCGCCTGCGTAGCGGCGAGAGATACCAACGGTTGAAAGAACTTGTGGCGCAGATAGACAAAGAAACACAGAAGTATGTAGACCAATTGAGCAGCAAAACACAAGCTCCACCCAAAGACATCACCGGCACACAATGGACCTGGACGTTCGACATAGACAGCATTCGAGAAAACGTTGCCGACCTGAACGAGGGCGTGTACAAGTCGATGAAAGAGTTCGCCTTCGACTTTACGCTTAATGCCGACAATACAGTGAAGGCCCAACGTTTCTTTCTTTTGCCTGCCGTTGAGGAATACAGCAAACGCTTCAACGGCGATGGCGACTGGCTCGAAGCTAACATGAGCGAAACGCCCATGCGCTACGCCACCTACGGCAACAAGATATTCTTCCGCATCCCAATGAAGAATACTTCCAACTTCTCTGATGGGTATGGTGATGTGAAGCGCGAATGGTATTACGAGTTCACCTATCAGCGCAGCGGCGACAAGCTGATACTGAGCCAACCCCGCATCGGGTTGTTCGTTCAAATCAAGCAATTCCTAACCTCGTATGCCGACAAAACGTTCGACACAAGCTATCCCGAACCCTTTAAGCAAATAACCCTAACGCCTAAGAAATGAACCGAATGCCACAGTTTAAGTTGTTAGCCGCACTGCTCTCGCTGTTGTTTTCCCTATCGGGATGCATCGGTCGGGAGCTAGACGACAACGACACTTTCCAACAGGCGCAACCCTCTGAGATGGATGCCGACAACGCTTTGCTGCTTTCGAAGATATTCGTGATAGACGAAAGCAACACCTACCTGTGGTTCGACCTGCACAACGAGGTGGCCAATTTTTCACAACCCGAACTGCTCCTGCCCACAGACAACGGTGGAACGGAGGGCACATTGCGCATTCCCCTGCGCGGTCTGCTTTACGAATACCGCGCCAATGAACACACGTTAACGTTTAAGCGCGTGCCGCCAAGGTTCTTAAACTGGGGCGAAACAACGGCTTCGTTCGTCTTCAACCTCACGCAAACCGATGGCGGCAGCATATTGTTACCCGGCGGAAAAACGCAGAAAGGGTCGAAACCCACGTTCGAACTTGCCCTCAAGTCTATCCTCATAGACGGCGCGCAAGTTCCCATAGCGGTGGGAACGCCTTTCAATGCCGATGGGAGAACCATCAAGATGAAGCCCTACACCAAGAAACTAACGCTGATAAACGGATGAAAAGACATTCACATACAACTGCCGATGCCCTTAGTGGGCAAACCATCCGCGCCGCGTTGGCGCACCGCAAGCCAGGCGTTTTGCTTGCCTGGGCACTCTTGTTTGCGTGCTTCATGCCCGCAACTGTCAGCGCACAAGCCGTCGTTAACGACACCACACGTGCGCACAACATTAAGGAAGTGGTGGTGAAAGCCAATCGCGGAGCGCGTGCCGTGGGCATGATTAAGCAAACGGCGGAGCAACTTAAAGTGGAAATGCCTGCCGACATGACCGACCTTGTGCGCTACATGCCCTCCGTGGGCGTGTCGATATCGGGGTCGCGCGGCGGCATGCGGGGCTTCGCCATGCGCGGTGTAGAGGCCAACAGGGTGGCAATAAGCGTAGACGGAATATTACAACCCGACATCCAAGACAATGTCGTATTCAGCTCGTATGGCCTTTCCAACGCCTCGCGGATAGACTTCGACCCCTACCTAGCCTCATCGGTAGAGATACAAAGGGGTGCAAACTCGTTCGTATCTGGCAACGGGGCACTGGGCGGAACGGTGAACTACAACACCAAAAACGCACGCGACCTGATAACGAAAGGCCAATGGGGCGGGTTCGCCCACGCAGGATATAACGGCAAAGACAACCTACGCTCGTTCATCGGAGGGGCGGCAGCCCTGTGGAAACAATGGGAAGCGTTGCTCATGGTTACCCGCCGCGACGGCAACGAGTTGCGAAACTTCGCCCACGGAGCGCGAACCCGCAACATCACCTCTACCCAAACGGACCCCACCTCCTTTGCACAACACGCCTGGTTGGCCAAACTGGCCTATGCGCCCAACGAGCACCACCGCATTGATGCGACTTTCTACGCGATGAACCGAAAGGCTGATGCAGAGGTTTGGACACTCGAACCCATAGACGCTTTCACGGCAGAAGGCAAGCCTTATTATTATTCGCACGACCAATCGCTCACCCGACAGGCTTCTGCCGGCTACCGCTTCACGTCAGACGAAGCACTAGTTAAGAAGTTCGCTGCCAGGCTACACTATCAGGTTTCGTATCTCGACGCCACTACGTGGACCGACTATTATCGTCCAAACTTCGACAAGCACAACGGCAACATGACCCTATTGCACGAGGGCAAGCGCGACAAATACCGCGCACAAGAGATTGGCGACGCCCTGTTACGTCTCTCGGCCGACACCCGTAAGCTGCCTCTTGGCGCGCTAGGCCAACACAGCCTAAACCTAACTGCCACCACTTCGCTGCGCAATTACAGCTCGCGCAACGTGGATGTGGAAAATCCCGTAGCCGCAAACAACGTAGACGGCTACACCGTTAGGCACGGAAAGGTGTACCTTTTGGGCGAGAGCATGGGCACCACGGCCGAAGCTTACGCCTTTGTAAACCCCATCAGGCGGTTCAACTTGGCCCTGTCGCTGCTAGACGAAGCCACGCTTTCGCCCGAGCTGAACCTTAAACTAGGCCTACGCTACGACCTCTTTCGCACAACAGACGATGCCGACACGCAGGCGCGCAACACGGGTTACATTGCCTACCTGCTGCAAAACGTGCAGGGAGCGAACATGGATTTCAGTCCGATACGCAACACCCAGGGTGGTCTGTCGGCGCTGGCCGTACTGGCATATACGCCCAAACCGTGGCTCAACTTGGCCTACAAGTTCTCCACAGGCTATCGAGTACCCAACATCGAAGAGCAATATTTCCAGTTCTACAGCACGTGGCCTTCGTTCCTTGTGATGGCAAACCGCGACCTGAAGCCCGAAAAATCCATCAATCACGAGTTGGAAATAACAGGCAAAACCAATGCCCTGGCCTACATGTTCAGTGCCTATTACAACCATTACTCCGACTTTATCGAGCTTCGGCAAGGCCTGCTCACGGTGAGCGAGCCACTTATGTCGCACGAAAAACGCCTGGCCTACGTAACCAACGTTAACCGCGACCGCGCCCATCTTGTAGGTTTCGATGCCGCACTGCAACTGTATCCAGATGCTTGGTGGCCCGTCTTGCGTGGCATTTCGCTGTCGTCGGCGTGGAGTTACGCACAGGGCGAGTCGTCCTCGGGCATGAGCATGCTCAGCGTTCAGCCGCTTGCCGGAAACCTTGGGCTAGCCTACACCAGTGCAAATAAGCGTTGGGAGGTTAACGCCAAGATGAATTTCCACTTCGCCAAGCCCATTTCGCAAACCACATTCTGGGACCGCGATGCCTCCGGACGCGACATTATTCGCCGTTTTCCTGCCGCATTTTTAGAGAACGCATACACCTTCGACCTCTATGCCTATTATAAAATAGGTGGCCACATCACGCTGAGGGCGGGCGTGTACAATCTCTTCGACACCCAATATCACCGTTGGGACGACCTGCGGCAGCTCACCAACCCCGCCCTGCTGGGCAACATCAACCTCTTCTTTAAAGACGGGCGCAAGTCGCTCGCACGCTTCACACAGCCTCGCCGCTATCTATCGGCGGCCATAGAAATTAACATTTAAAACCCCGCATATAATGAAACACATCGTTCTGGCGGCCTTGTCGCTCGCCACTTTGTTCGCTGCATGCGACCAACGCAACGTTATAGATGTACACCAAGAGGCCACCGTGCCCGACCTGAACAACCCCGTGGTGCAGAAACTCACCTCCACCACATGGTTTAAAGACGTGAACCTGAACATTCCCAACGACTCGTGGAGCAGCACCAACTTCGGCAATAAGGCCTCTACCCCATTCGAAGGCATGCTCTACTCTATGGCATGGCTGGGTATGGAGCTGCAAAGAGACGGCACCTCCACGCTCATCTTCTATCCACCGCTTACGAAACACCAATTCCTTCTTTGCAGGGGCAAATGGAAAACATCGCCAACCGACCCCAACACCGTTATCATCGACACCAAAACACCCGTGGGATATGCCACCTTACGCGTGAAGGTGATGGACCTGCAAACCAAAGACAACGTGGCCATGATACGCGCATACATCGACACTGGAAACCGCGTGATGATGATAGACTTCTTTAACGGAGGCTCGGTGCTGGAAGGTGGCTCGCCAACAGAGTTTCCCGATCTGCGCAACATGGGGCAAGCATGGTTCGACGGCATGCAAGTTAGCCGCCAACCCATAGACAAAGGCCTGTTTAACAACACCGCTTGGGAGATGTCGCCCTATTCAAGCGAATCGGAAAGTAAATTCGAAATACCCCAATTGGCCATCCGAACAACTTTCGTTAACGACTTCCTCACCAAGACACCATCCCTTGTTTACGGGGCGAAATTCAACTTCACACAAGACGGCAACGTGTACATAGACATTCCATCTGTCGTTAAAGAGACGGCGTTCCGCCCCTGGGCATCGCAGGTTGAAGACAAAACCATCATGGTGAAAGGCACTTGGCGCACGCAAGGCAACCGAATTATCGTTGAAACAAACGAGCTTCCGTTCATCAGTGTGGGCGAAGAACTCTTCCGTGTTCCAACAGACCAACGCCCGCTCGACGTGCTACTCAGCAACGACAACGGCGATGCCGTGAAGGTTTGGAAAAACTATTACTACATCATCGAGTACATCAAGCCCACAAACACGGGCGCATGGTTCCGCATTTCATCGCCACAAGAAACCTATTATCTCTTCATGCTCAAGCAGCCCATCGCCACTTTAACCGATGTTAAAGGCGTTAGAGAAACCGCAAAAACGTTGACACAACCCTAACACAAAGCCACAATGAACAAAACATATATCACACTGGCCGCCACAATGGCCCTGGCACTGGTGCTGAACTCGTGCCAAAAGGGCGACTTGCTCAACGTCGTTCAAGACGATGTAGAGCTGAACGAGAACACCGCCCAATACCAGGAATTCATCAAAGAGCGCGTTACCGACTACGCCCGAGCTTACCGCTTTGAGCAGGCACGTGCCAATTTGCCCAAGCTTACCGATGAGGCTAACCGCAAAGAGGGCGAACGCATCATCAACTTCTACCACGCAAAAGCCCTCAAAGACGGCTTCGCATACCTTTTGCCCAACGGCGACTCGCTCTTCTTAAAGATGAAAAACGAAGAGAACCTGCCGCCGGAAAAGATAGAGCATATTCTGCAATTCAACCAGTATGCCGAGTTTAAAGGCCTGGGACAAGACGTTACGTTGTGGGGAGCGGCCAACTTTCCAAACACGAAAAGCATTTACATATCCGAGGCGCAGATAACAAAAATGCTCGACCTAGACAAGCTTACAAAGCTAGAAGAGGTGAGGCTTATCTTTGAAAGCGGCAATTTCGACTACACACTTTGGTTCCCCAACCGTCCCTTTAAGCGCATAGACGTAAGCGGATACGACTTCTCGAAGAACGACAAGATAACATGGATGGAGTTTAAGAATTGCGATCTCACGGCAATAAAAGCTCCCACAAACGTGTTCCCTATGTTTAAAGCAAGTTATTGCGAATACAATGCGGCCACCATCAACACCCCGAGGGCGCGCAAGATGCAGTTCGAGGATTGCAACATCCTAGAACCCGACATAAAAGTTACCAATCCCCACGTGCGCAGTTTAACCATCACTGCCTATCCTGATGCAAACAACAAGGGTATTCGCACGTTCGACATTAGTGCTAGCCGCATTAACTATTTCTCTATTTATCAGCCAGACAGCAAGCAACATGAAGTAGAGGAGGTTAAGCTCAATCAGTATCTAGACACCCTCGAGATACTGTCCCTGGGCAATAGGCAGAAAAAAGCGAAAATAGTGGGCCTAGACAAGATTAACAAGCTGAAACGACTGGTATACAACTTTAACACGTGGCCCATGTTGCCCCAAGACATACCCTGCGCCGTTACGTCTCTGAGCCTGCCTGCCAGCAGCCCGCCAGATATCAAGGTAGGAACGAAGATAGACTATACCAAAGTGCAAGGCCTGCGAGAGCTAGAAGTCCAACAATTCATAACAGACAACACCATTTACCCCGAAAACTTGGACTCGCTTGTTCTCAAACCCCTCAGCTATATCGACCCCGTTAAGACGTTAGACCTTAGCCATACCAAGCTAAAAAGGTGTGAGTTGTATTTTGGATGGACAAGCGGCATGGAAGAAAGTAGGCCGGACATGCCCCGGATTGAGCTTATAAAAATGCCAACCACGATAGAAAAGCTAGATTTAAGCTCGATAAAAACCGATGTTCTAGACCTTACGGGCTTAGACAATCTTAGGTTTTTAAGGATAAATGATGATCTTGTCAACCCAATTAAGCGGATTATCTTCCCCAAGAACCTTAAACGAAGCAACTTTAAGGGCGAATTCGACTTCTTTCTAAGTGTGGATAAAACCAAAACAGAATTGGTAAACTACCCCAAATGGGTTAAAACAAACGAGAATGGTTATGAAGTTGCGAAGTAAAATCGAACACATTCTAGCAAAACGGCAACAAAATGAACAAAACAAACATTCCCTTCCCCTCTCTCCCACCAAGGGAGGGGGGCGAAGGGGATTGCGGAACGAGGGGGCAGTAAGCCGACTGTAAGTTGATATGCCAACGCACTAGCAAGCAAACAAGCAGCCAAACAAACCCATTCCTGCACAAACCCACATCTTCGTAAACCCGTAAAACCACGTTCGTACAAAGCCACAAACCCATATCCTCACCAACGCATAAACGCATAAGCTCACACACAAAGAAAAATCATAAGCCCCCAAAAAAACACAAACTAAAAAACGCATAAACTAAAAAACGCATAAACTAAAAAAACTCATAAACTCATAAACCAAAAAACTCATAAACTCATAAACTAAAAAACTCATGAACTAAAAAACTCATGAACTCATAAACTAAAAAACTCATAAACTCATAAACCAACACAACATTATGCAAAAAAAAGCAATTCGCTCCCTACTATGGATGCAGGCGCTGCTTTGCACCATATTCTTATTCGCGTGTTCTAACGAAGACAACAGCAACGCGCCACTACCGAAACCCGAACCCAAGGAGTTGAAGGTGCAAGTGGCCGTAGACACCAAGGCCAACACCGCCACCGTGAGCGTGGCCAATGCCCCAGCCGAGGCATCGCTAAGCCTGGTTTTAGACGTTAATAGGGGTAAAGCACTAGACCAAGCCACAGCAGACAAGAACGGTACACATACCTTTAAGCTGCCCCTGCTGGCCGGCTATGAACAAAAACTGAAACTGGTAGTGAAAAGCGGAGCCACCAGTGCCGAGGTGAAAAACCTGACTTTGCCCGCCGCCGAAGAGCAATACTCCGACGAACAAATTGCACAAGGCTTGCAAAAACACAAGTGGCTGTCCGACCAAAAGCGTTCGCGCATCATCGTAGGCCACACTAGCACAAACCCCTACGATATGTTTGTCAACAAGGCCGTGAAGCATTTCGAGTTCCTGCCCAACTCCAAGTTCAACTTTACCGTTACCTCCCCCTTGCAGTGGAACTTCCCCAACGGCAAGTGGAGCGTTAAGAACAAGCGTGTAGACATAGACACCCAAATACCCCTAGGCCCGATGCTACTGCGCAACTCGCGCATACAAACCCTCACCGAGAAAGAGATGGTAATGCTAACCGAGGTAGACGGTGGGTTGTTCCTTCTCTGCTTCACGTCCGAATAAGAATCACAGCTAAGCCCCGCGAAGCAAGAAGCCACCCTTTCAAACGCGTGGTATAAGAGCAATACATGACCAAACAAAAACAACTGCACGCCAGAGAGTGGCATGCAGTTGTTAATAATTAAGCGCACAGCAGACAAGGGCAGCCTTAAAGCGCAATGTTATTCTTTAACGGGCAATACGCTATATGCCCAAGACATGTTTCGGTAAACCGGTATCGAAGAACCAGGCTTATGGGTATCGAAAGAATAAGAGCCATCCGCCTTTTTCTTAACCAATCCGATGAGGCCATAATAGCCATAATACGAATCTTCGTTGGCTTTATACTTCTCGGAAGTCCAATAATGACCTGCATTATTTTCAACAATACCATTGTGGAACTGTTGCGGATCGATTTTACCAATCGTTGGAGCAAATGCAGGTTTGCCGTTGTTACCCGCTTTAATCTTTTGGAAATCGACAACGCGTGGAACATGGAATCCAGCCGGAGAGGGGTCGTAAACCGTTTTATAGAACTGGCAAGCATACTGATAGCCTGTGGTGTTGTATGCATCCCATAGGTTAAAGTAGGTTTTGTCAGGGTCGCAATTCTTATTCCAGTCCCAGTTACCCAGATTTGTTGCCCCCTTATTAGCCAGACGTGGTGTAGCCATCTCCAAGGGATAATAAGCCGCATTTTTCAAAGAGAGTCCGCCATTATATACGTATGGTTGCACAGTAAATGGGCATCCAGGCCACAGCGGGTCTTTGCGTCCTTGTTGATAGAACATCGACACGCCTTCTCTTATCATTTCACTAGGCTTTTGGGTGAACACAATCTGTGCTATTTTTTTGCTTCGTTTCTGCATAAAGGTAAGGCGTACTTGGCGGTCTTTGCGATAAGGCGTACCCTCCCAAGCAGTATGGCGGAAGCCTAATGGTTCGAGCATAAAGTATCCAGAGCTTGTGTTGAGCACGTCTTGAGACGTAATCCATATATGCCAGCTCCATGCAACGCGTTTGGGGCAGCCACAATACGAAACGGTGATGATGGCACTAGCCTCCTTCATTTTGGTTTTATCAACTTCGAACTCAACAAAACCGCTGCACACATTACCACCATTGCTAATGGTTACCAGTCCGGGTTCGCTGCACCAAGCCACTTGTGCCCTATCAATGCCTTTAATTTGATATCCATTGATATTGCCACGCCCTTCTTGGAAGATACCCAATACGCTATTGCTAGCAGTTACGTTAGGTCTGTAAGCATGGCGATTGTCTTGTCCGTTTTGTAAGGCATTGCCATAAACCAAGGGGAACTTGTACTTACCACCGGCCGAAACCACATAGCAGTTGGCCGTATTTCGTTGTCCACAAGCATTGATAGAGAGGTCTTTTCTTGTTGTTACCTCAGGGGCAGACTGCAATTGCGCCTCGCGTTCAGCCTTAAAATCTTTATAATCGTAGGTCAATCTTAGATTGCAAGCCTCGGCTACAGAACCGCCAGCCCCCTGTTCGGTAACCGAAGCCACCATAGAAGGTTTGCCTGTGGTCCAATTTACGCCATCCTCGCTATACTCGTACTTAGAGATTTCCCATGCTTCGGCCTTATCGCGACTACCATCAGGATAGCCTTTCAGTCGGCTAAAACTCTGCACAGTAAAAGGAATGTCGAGTTCGTTATACTTTCTTGTGGTGACGCCATCGCCCAAATCGGTGGTAGGCGTGATAGAAAGTTCGAAATCGCGGTCGGATAAGTCGCTGCTATTTGATATGGTGTAGACCCTGGTTGTGCCTTCAGTCCACTTTTTACCAGCTCCACCTATTTTAGCAGTCCAGTATTTACCACTTTCGAAAGTGATTTTAATCATCGCGGCATCGGGTAGCACTTGAGGAATCATAAAGAACGTGCCATCACCTCCATTAATCACCACGCCAGGGTTTTGAGCCGTTGAGAAGGGTGGATTTAAAGTGAGTTTGTAGTTCTTTAAGCTGCTTCCAAGCACCCAAGCCTTATTAGCCACATCGTATTTAGCATCGCCAATAACGCCTAAGATTTCGATTGTTTTCACCTTTTGATTATAAGATAGGTCGTTACCAATCTTAAATTGTATGGCCGTTGTGGCATGCGAGAACACTAGAGGGATTTTCTTACCGTCGAAGTCGTCGTATTGCAAGATGTTCGTTGAAGCAACCAGGAAGTCGGTTTGCTGTTTTGCATCGGCCTTTGGTTCGAACTGCACGATAGGACTTTGCCCCACGGTCGACTTCAAATCGACAGCATCTACAGCGGGATGTACGGCAAAGAATTTCAGCGCAGGGGCATCAGCCTTGTGCCATTGCACAGGGTTAACCATTGAGCCATCAGCGTTTACCTTCTCATTATACATATAATCCACTGTAGCTCCGCCATTTTTGCTAGCGAAGATAGAGAAGGGTTTGTTGATGCCAGCGAAGTTAACCGTTGTGGTAATCGTTCCTCTTGTTGCAGCAGAAGCATGCATGGGCAGCACCCCTTCTATAGTGGTTTCTACCAATTGAAGTCCCTGTGCCTCGTCGCCTTCGATGGGTGTGGCATGCGATTGCCACACCGAGGCAGCTCTCGACTTGCCAGTATTCGCGCCTTTACCAACGTTTTGTACATCGGACACGCTAAAGCTAACGCGTTCGGTAGATGAGTTTTGTTCTAATTGTTTGTCGATGTCGCTACAAGCGGCTACGACTAATGATGTCAAGCCTATGCAGCCCGCCATCAATGCTAAGTGTAAATTTCCTGATTTCATTGCCTTAACTTTTAAATTTGATGGACTTGTTACGGATACATGGGTGTAGACGTAGAGCCACCAGACGAGTCGAAAGTGTCGCCATCTAAGTCTTCTTCTCCTCCGTCGTCGTAATCACCTACCGATACGTTAACTCCTGAATGGCCCGAAGCGGCCAAAATAGATTCTGCCCCCATAAGTTTGTGCGTCTTAATACAGGGCATACAATACTCTTTCTTAATCATAATCAATTACTTCTACTCTCTATACATTAATTTACCTATCCCGAAAGATGCAACACTTTTATAATTTTGGCTTAACACTTCCAAACAACGGAAGAGGCCGTGGGCTTTGATACGTCAAGAAATCAGCCTAACTTTGTGTCGCGAAAAGTTGCTGCGTTAATTCTCTGTACGTATGCAAAGTTAAGAATAAAACAGAGACAGATACGCATTTGGAAACACTATTTCATGTAAAAGAAAAAACAGAACAAAACTTACGGAAATCGCTACATGGATTTTTAGGTTCGTTTACAAATAGCATTGAATGTTAACCACTTACAATCATGCATCACACCGTAAACAAGCATCGAAGTAGGGGTATAAAAAAACAACTGCACACTACGAGTAGTATGCAGTTGTGAATGGTTTTCTTAGAAAACCAAATTAAAGTGATGGTACGTTATTGCTTGATTGGGAGAACATTATAACCAAATCGAGTATCTGTATAATACTGAGCATTCCTTTGTATCTCTAAATCGTTATCGTTTATTGCGTACGCGTGCACTGCTGCAAACATCCAAGTACTATTATGCAGCACATACACCTTTTCGCTAGTCCAATAATAACCATGGAGATTGCCTTGATATACAGGTCTATTACCGTCAGCTCCACCTTCTGGATGTATATAGCCCAATCTTAGAGCAGCCCTTCTTCTGCCTTCTGTAAGTTTTGAGAAGTCGGCAGCCCTTGGTATATGGAAGCCAGCAGGGCTCGGGTCGTAGATTGTTTTAACAAAAGTACTGGTGTTATGGCCCATATACCCAGTTGCATTAGCATCCCAAAGGTTCAGATAAGTACATTCTCTAGCAGGGTCGTTGTTCCAATCCCATGTGCTTCCCCATTTCTCATGCCCATCGGGGCCAGTGCCCAAGGCACTATAGAACGCTCTTCTGTTACCCATTTTCATTGGTTCCTGCACAGCTTGAGCCAACGTCATACCACCATAAAACGCCCTATCAGAAGAAGTTAAATACATTCCTGGCCAATAAGGGTCTTTACGTCCCCATTGATAGAACATAGCCTGTCCTTGAGCTTGCTCAAAATAAGGTTTCTGAGTAAATGTTACTTTAACTTCTTTACCTGTTCGAGTTTGCTTAAATGTAAGTCTTATTTTGCGATCATCCGAATAAGTTGTACGTTTCCACTTCGATGGTACAAAGCCAAGAGGTTCGCGCAAGAATTCTCCACTCTTCACTCCAACAACGTCTTTGCCAGTAATCCAGATATGCCAAGACCAAGCAACCTTATTATTCTTCCACACGGCGATAATGGCATTTCCCGTTTCGATGTTGTCTTTAGCTACCTCGAACTCAATATAAACATTGCGTCCACCCTCAGCACCAAATGCTTTCCCTGCACGGTCTATCCCCGTTACCTTTATTAGTCCAGGTTTGCTTTGCCACAATACAGATGCAACGTCTACCCATTGATGAATATCAGGATAGGGAATATCATATTTTCCTGCTCCTTGATTTACACCACCTTTGAAACGTTTCAATACCATTCCGTCGTTACGGGTGTTATTATTCCAGAAAGACTCCGTAGCATCCGCGTCATTAACTCTACTGCTACCATAGAACAAGGGGAACTTATATTTTCCAGGAGCAGAAACGATGTAGCAGTTAGCTGTATTTTGCTTACCATCAACCATTGAGAGGTCTTTTCTCGTGGTAACTTCGTCGGCATCTTTTAGTTGTTTGTTGCGATAGGCCACAAAGTCTGTTAGTTCATTGGTAAACTCAAGGTTGCACAACTGCGGTGCTGTGCTACCATTACCTCTATCTGTTACAGAAACAAGCATACTGGGTTTTGTGGTTGTAACCCCCATTGCGGGGTCGTTGCCATCCACGTATTCGTATTTAACAATCTCCCAAGGTTCTTTCTTGTCACGCGAATCATTTGCATAACCTTTTAAACGGCTATAACTTTGAACGGTGAAAGGAACACTCAGCTGATTGTACTGTCTAACAGTTGTGCCATCACCCAAATCTGTGGTAGGAGTAACGGTAAATACAATATCGCGATCGCTCTGATCGCTGGAGTTTGAGATTGAATAAGTTCTGGTTGTTCCTTGAACCCATTGCTTATTATTGCCACCAATCTTGGCATGTACCCGCTTGCCACTTTCAAAATAGATATTAACTGCAGCATCATTAGGCAAGGTTTGAGGAATCATAAAGAAGACACCATCGCCACCATTCATCACTACGCCTGGGTTTTGTGCGGTAGAGAAGCCTGGATTAAGCTCTAGTGTATAGCTTTTCTTATCTGTGCCCAGCGTCCAAGTTCCGTTAGCCACATCGTATGTGCCACTACCAATAACGCCAACAATTTCGATTTTCTTCACCACTTGATTGTAAGAAAGGTCGTTACCTATCTTAAATTGTATAGCCGTTGTGGCATGTGAGAACTGGATTGGAACTTTTTGGTTTACGTAATCATCGTATTGCAATGTGTTTGTCTTTGCAACCAAAAGGTCGGTTTGCTGTTTGGCATCTGCGTTGGGAGCAAACTTAATAATGGGATTTTGCCCCGAAACGGTGGTAAGATTTGCAACATCAACAGCTGGATGAACAGCATAAAACTTGAGCGAAGCGGCGTCTGCCTTGCGCCATTGCACAGCGTTTACCATCGTACCATCAGCGTTTACTTTCTCATTATATAAATAGTTGGCCACAGGACCACCGTTTTTGCATGCGAAAATAGAGAAAGGCTTGTTGAGTCCCTGGAAGTTTAACGATGTGGTTACTGTTCCGCGAGTGGCTGCAGGGATGTAGATGGGGTTAACACCTTCAATGGTTGTCTCTACCAACTCCAGTCCTTCAGCATCGTCGCCAGTAATTTTGCTGGTCTGCGTTTCATAAACCGACAGCGCTTTTGTTTTAGGAAGCGACGCTGCATCCACCGTGTTCTGCACATCGGTAACGCTAAAGCTAATTCCATCGATTGGTTTATTCTGAACTAGTTCTGTTTCGTTGTCACTACAACTACTCATAACAGCCGACGACAAGCCCATAAGGCCAACCGCCAAAACAAATAATAAGTTTTTTGATTTCATTTACTCGTTTATTACTTTATCAATCACTAAAAAAATAACAAGTTGCACAAAGAAGAACGATACACACACTATGGTGTCACGGTTTCTCCATCCAAATCTTCAACTCCACCATCTCCAAAATCATCTATTTCTGGAGTTGTCTTTACGTCTGTGCCACTACCAGCCAAAATAGGTGTTGTTCCTTCAACAAGATGCGTCTTGGCCGAAGGAGCATAATACGTTTTCTTCATCATAATTTAATACTTCTCTTAATTTATTACTCTAAAATCTCTATATATTACTCTCAAATGCCACAACACTTCAATACTATTCTTAGCATCCAATCAACAAAACGCAATACTAGATGCTAATATAAAAAGGCGTATCTACTAACAATGTGTTGCGAAAAACATTCAGCTGTACCTTACAAACGAATGCAAAGTTATAAACATTTTTTAAACGACACCAATATATTATGTCATTATTTCTAAACTAAGGAAATAGCGAACAGCAATGAAGAAATAAGTGATAACCATATTAACAGTTCTCATTAAACTTGCTGAATATTAACAATTAGAGCCACAACATTTCGCACTCAGCACATCAACAACAACTAACAACACAAATCTAATCACTCAAATTTTTAAAAAGCCACATCATCTCCACAAGAAACGCGCCACAACACCGTTTCATTGGCCCACCCACAGACACACACTTCACCCCAAAACAACAAGAACAACAACTGCACACTATAAGCAGCATGCAGTTGTTGTTCTTGCTAGGGCCAAACAATTGTATTAACCCTTTATATAATATGAGTGTGTTCGACTTATTATTCTTTCACAGACAATAAGCTATAGCCAAAATAGGGATGTCCTTTGTCATAAGGAGGTTTCCAGACATCTAAGTATTCACCCGACGCATACACAGAAGCACCATACACAGCATAGCTATCCGAAGGTGAGAAAATCTTATCACTACTCCAGAAATATGCATTTCCTAAACGATTTTGAAGCACATGAATCGCCTCTGGATGTAAATATCCTAAAAACGGAACCGCTACTTTATTGCCGCCATTGTTAGGATTCAGCTTAGAATATTCGCTTCTTCGTGGCACGCGGAAGCCAGCAGGACTTGGGTCGTACACGGTCTTTACAAACTCACCGCCATATCCTAAGCCCACATTGTTTTTACCATCCCAAAGATTAAGATAGCTATTATTCTCACCTGGGTCGTTATTCCAGTCGAGAAAGCCCCTACCATTGCTTCTTAAGTTACGATAATTTGCCATCAGCAGCGGCTGTTGTACTGTCTCCTTTAAAGTCATACCGCCATTTTGAGTAAAAGTTTGAGCCGAGAATTCGTCAGCATCACACAATGGGTCTTTACGTCCAAGCTGATAATACATGGCATGTCCTTCCACCATTTGATGCGGTTTTTGGGTGAAAGTAAGTTCAGCGGTAGTTCCAGTTCTTTCTTGTTTGAAGATAACAGTCACCTTTCTATCTGTATCGTATGTTGTTTTCCACCACTTAGTATGTCTAAATCCTAATGGTTCGCGCATAAAATAGCCGCTATTTGTTGTAGCCACTTCGGGTGCAGTAATCCAGATATGCCAGCTCCAACATATGGTATTGCCTTTCTTCAAGGCAATAATTGCACTAGCCTCACACATTTTCGTTTGGTCAACTCTAAATTTCACGAAGCGATTTTTCCCACTAGCCTTTGTCACTCCCGCTGCAGTTACGAGCCCTGGAGTACTTTGCCACAACACCTCCACCTTATCACCAGCGATAATATCGGGTTCAGTAATCTTGCCAGTGCCATGGAAAAACTGAGCTAAAACGTTTCCACCCGTCCCTCCTGGCTTATAAGCAGCAGTGTTTGTTTTGCCATCTTTCTTTGCATTACCATATACAGCGGGGAACATATACTCGCCTCCAGCCGACACAATATAGCAGTTGGCCGTTTCCACCTTACCATTTGGTTGTATAGAAAGGTCTTTTGGCGTTGCAGAAGGCGTTGTATTTTTCAGCGAGTTGTTTCTAGCGCCAAGTACATCTTTATAATCTGTCTTTATTCTCACCTTATAAATATCGGCTCCTCTTTCTGTAATCAAAACGGGTTCGAGCTTAATCATATCACTAACATTGGTTGTGATAGGCGCACCACCATCTATACGGTATCCACTAACCGACCATCTTTCTTTCACATCGCGAGTTGTGTCCTTAACAAGCCCCTTTAAATGTCGGTAACTTTCAATTTTAATCGTGGCTGTAGAGTCGTTGTAGGTAAGTATTTTATTACCCTTAGCACCCACAGAGAGCACAAAATCCCTATCTTGCATATCCTTACTGTTAGCAATAGTGTAGGTTTTTGTCATACCAGCTACCCACTTTTTACCACTTCCACCAATCTTAGCCGTCCAATATTTACCGCTTTCAAAGGTTATTTTTATCATTGCCTCAGTTGAGAGTTCTTGCGGAAGCATAAAGAACAAGCCCTTATCTACATTTATTAATGTGTTGACTTGCTGTGCTGTGGGATACACAGGGTCGAATGTTAGCTTAAAGTCTTTGTTTGCTCCGCTTAACATCCACTGTCTAGTTGCAGCATCGAACGTACCCTCACCCTTAACCTTTAAAATCTCAATTGTTTTAATTTTCTGATTATAAGAGAAGTCGCGACCTATCTTAAATTGTATAGCCGTTGTTACATGCGTAAAGTTAATGGGCACAACACTATTCTTCACGCTATCAAACTTCAAGTCTTTAGTACCAGCAATCAGCAAGTCCACCTGATTTTCTGCATCAGAGGCAACAGTAAAATTAAACCTTGGTCGCTTGCCCAACGAAGTATCCATATCTTCGTTTTCAACAGCAGGGTGCACAGCATAGAACGTAACCGACTCTGCATCGCCTTTAGTCCATCTCATAGGCTTAACCATCGTACCATTAGCATTCACCTTTTCGTTATAAATATAATCGGCAACTTGAGAGCCATTTTTACAAGCGAAGATTGAGAAAGGCTTGTTCATGCTGGCAAAATTATCCTTGCTCGTTAATATTCCGCGAGTAGGAACAACATTATCCATTGTGGCAATGCCCTCCACAGCGGTTTCAACCAGCTCTAACCCCTCTGCTCCATCGCCCTCAATGGGTACAGCGCGCGTTTCACCAGCGGCAAAAGCCACATTACGAGGTAAAAAATTAGCATCGGGCATGCTTTGCACACCTTGCAAATTAAATCGAATACAGTCGGCCGAATAAACGCGTCCTGCTTCAGAATCGTTGTCGTTACAAGCAGCGACAAACAAAGATGTGAAGCCTACTAGGCTCACCATCAACATAGAAAATAAAGTTTTTGATTTCATGTCCTTGTCATTTAATTCATGGTTTTCACGAGTTCATCATGGGTTCACTTCGAGTTCATCATGCATTGACTTCGAGTTTATCATGGTTCATCATGGGTTCACATGTATTTCTTACGTGCCTGTCATGGATTAATTATAGGTTTATTTTGGAAAGTGTCAAGGGTTTCCGTGTGTTGAATTACCGTGTCCATCTGAAGTATCGCCATCCAAATTGTCTTCACCACCATCTCCAGGAGGTACAACCCCAGGGGTAAATCCTGTCCCTTTGGAAGGTTCTAGCATTGATACCAACCCTGGAACAAGAATTATCTCGATACAGGGCAAATCATATTTCCTCTTTTTCATAATTCGTTTCTTATTACTCTCTTTTAATAGTCTTAATCTATTGATTTAATCTGCAACACTTTACTAAACTAATACTATATAACATCAAATCTCTTTGACCTTTTTGCGATGTTAATCGGTCTACATATCCACTTAACATCGTGTTGCTTAATATGATAA
Source organism: Hoylesella shahii (assembly GCF_937990675.1). Classification (NCBI taxonomy): domain Bacteria; kingdom Pseudomonadati; phylum Bacteroidota; class Bacteroidia; order Bacteroidales; family Prevotellaceae; genus Hoylesella; species Hoylesella shahii. The sequence continues at coordinate 27,954 of NZ_CALKQY010000058.1, forward strand.
GTACATACGAGACACCGTTGCAAAGTTACAACACATTTCCAAATAAAACAACTATTTTCTTAAACTTATTTCTTTACACAGACAAACAAAACAGCAAATACGAAATAAGTAATAATATTTGAATGACTTATAACAAATTATTAACACTTAAGTAAAACTGCATTAAGCAATAACCTAACGTTCTATCCCATTTTAATACAACCTACATTAACCCTCCAACTGATAAAGCCAAATTGACGATTCCCCTCGTTTATCTACTATTTATTTAGCATTTTCATTACTCTCCATTCGCTATTAGTTGGTCTTTGCCTGCTTGTGTGCCACACAATCTTAACTTAAACCGCCACCTCACAAAATGTGCAACAACCATTTTCACTCACAACACCAAAAAGTTATAAAAACGTTAGTCTTCAATTGCGATAAAAAAACAAACAACTGCACGCTTATATTACGTGCAGTTGCCCATTACACATCCAGTACAGACCATCATCTGCTTACGGTTGTAGATTATTCTTCTTTAATAGGTAGGACATTTTGTCCCCAAGAGATATTTGTAAACAAGGGTTGCGTTGCTCCTTGCAGTTTCGCGCCCACAAATTTGTGTTTACCATCCACTCTCTTCGTCAAGCCATAAACACCATAATAGCCATAGAAGGTGGTTCTTCGGTCACCTTCCATCTTTTCAGACGACCAATAAAAACCGCTATCAGCATATACAATGCCCAGGGTAGAAATGCGCGGATTGATACGTCCCAAGGCTTTAACTAAGGCCGATTTACCGTTATTTCCGCTCTTAATTTTCACGAAATCTCCCGAACGTGGTACTCGGAATCCTGCAGGACATGGGTCGTACACGGTTTTAATAAACCGACCAGTGTAACCATAACCCACATTGTTTTTGGCATCCCAAAGATTGAAGTAGGTGTTATCTTCTCCTTGTTGAGCACACCAGTCCCAGTTGCTTTTTGAACTTGGATGATAAGTTAACATGCGTGGCCTCGCCATTTTCAATGGGAGCTGCGCTGCATGGATTAGCATCATACCACTATTTATCGCTTGCTTTTGCAAACTAAACGGCCCACCCACATACAAGGGGTCCTTACGTCCTTGCTGATAGTATAACGCAATGCCACTTACTTCCTCGTGCGGTTTCTGCGTTAATATTAATGTAGCTTGCGCACCACTTCTTCGTTGTTTGAAATACACCTTTACTTCCCTATCCTTATCGTAGGTTGTCTTCATCCATTTTGTATGTCTAAAGCCTATAGGTTCTCGCATAAAGCAACCTTTATCTACGCTAGCCACTTCGGGAGACGTAATCCAGATGTGCCAACTCCAATAAACCGTATTACCGTTTTGCAAACCTATAATTGCACTTGCCTCTTGTATTTTGGTTCTATCTACACTAAAGTTTATATAGCGATTTGCGCCACCATTTGCAGATATACCCTTTACTGATACCAATCCAGGCACGCTCTGCCACAACACAACAACTTTGTTACCTTCGGTAATATCGGGACCATCTATCTCACCCTTACCGCTAACAAACTTTGATAAGAAGTTGCCATCTCCCGTTCCTGGATTATAGGCAACACTATTGTTGCTTCCTCCTTTCTTAGCATTGCCGTATACAGCGGGAAACTTATATTCGCCAGGAGCCGAAACGATATAACAGTTAGCCGTTTCTCTCCAACCGCCGGCGGTTAGCGATAAATCTTTTCGTCCCGAAGGCGATACAGCCTGTTTCAGCTCGGTATCGCGTTTTTGTTTAAAGTCAATATACTCAGGATCGAGCGTAACTTTATAAACGTCGGCCACTCTATTATCCTGTGTTTTTTCAAATTTGATTTTCTTATTTATATCTTCAGTGCTTTTATAGGTTATACCACCTATTGAACACGAATCAATCACCCACGCTTCTTTACGGTCGCGCAAGCTGTCCGACTCAGGACGCCCCGTTAGATGGCGATAACTTTTAATCTCAACCAAGGCAGTTGGCTTATCGTAAGTAAGCTCACTCACCTTAGCACCCACCGAAAGCACAAAGGTTCTATCCTGTACATCCTTACTATTTGCCACTGTATAGGTTTTGGTCATTCCAGCAATCCATTTAGGTGCATTACCATCTTTATCCTTATTTCCTATTTTAGCTTGCCAATATTTACCGCTTTCAAACGTTATTTTCACCATTGCCTGTTCCGAAAGTTCTTGAGGAAGCATAAAAAATAAGCCTTCTCCAGGATTGATAATTGTACCCATTCGCTGAGCTGTGGGATAAGCCGGGTCGAACGAGAGTTTAAAGTTGGCTTGCCCATCGCGCAAGGTCCACTTCCTTGTTGCTGCATCGTAAACGCCCTCTCCCTTAACGTTTAAAATCTCAATTGTTTTAATCTTTTGGTTATAAGAGAAGTCACTACCTATCTTAAATTGGATAGCGGTGGTGGTATGGGTAAAGTTAATTGGCACAACTTTGTTTTTTACACTGTCAAACTTCAAGTCTGCAGTGCCAGCCATCAGCAAGTCTACTTGTTTACTTGCATCACTATTCACTTTAAATTTAAATTTGGCTCTACGGCCCGATGTTGCATCCAAGTCTTCGTTTTCAATGGCGGGATGGATGGCATAGAATGTTAATGAAGCGGCATCAACCTTTGACCACCTCATGGGTTTTACCATTGTACCATCGGGTTTCACCTTCTCATTATATATATAGTCGGCTATGCCTGAACCATTCTTACATGCAAAGATAGAAAACTGCTTGTTGATTGCGGAAAAATTATCTTGTGTGGTCAGTGCACCGCGTGTTTGTGCCACTTCATCCATCGTGACAATACCCTCAACAGCCGTTTCTACGAGTTCCAATCCCTCTGCTCCTTCGCCCTCAATAGGTACTACGCGCGTTTCACCAGCAGCGTAAGCCACGTTTCGCGGTAGGTATTGAGCATCTGGCATGCTTTGCACGCCCTGAAAATCAAAGCGAAAACAGTCGGCCGGATAAGCGTCTCCCTCCACAGCACTCTTGTCGACACAAGCTGCAACAATTATTGATGTAAGCCCCATTAGGCTAATCATCAACATAAAAAATAAAGATTTTGTTTTCATGTTATTGTTAAAAATCAGGGCATCACACTAGTTTTTCTTGCCAACCCTTATTGGTTGTCAAGCATACCATAGGCTTATGCCACAGATAAGTGTGTTTCTTAACCGTTTAAAGGCATTAGGGATGGCCATGCGTTGGCTCTCCACCTGGTTGATAGGTATCACCATCGAGGTCGTCTTCTCCTCCATCGCCAGGTTTTTCAACCCCAGGCCCAAATCCTGTTTCATTCGAACCAGCCATAATCGTCATTGCCTCTACAACAAGAACTGTCTCGATGCAGGGCATATAATACCTCTTCTTTTTCATTTTTTGCTTATTTTTACCCTCTTCACAGTAGTAAATTATTTCTTTTATTTGATGTTTTACACGATGTTAGTGCACAACAACTGGTTATTTTACGCCAATATGTATGCCATTCGTCAACCTATTTCCCTAATATCTATTTTCATGATAGACTTGGTTAATACGTGATAGGAATGCAAAGTTACACGTTTCTTTACAATAAAACAAGTGTTTTACACCACTTCTTTTTCAAAAACCGAAATACAAACCAACAAATACGTATTATTTGATAGTTATCAATTCTTATTGCGCCACTTTTCACTCTTTATTATTTACACTTTTAATGGAATACGACATGGCTAATCGAGTTGTATTGGGACTATGTTACGTCTTATATGCGATAACTTTGGTACTGCTTTATCAATATAAACCCTCAAACACGCATCGCACCTTAGACTACTAATCGGCAATTTGTGGTTACTCTGTCTACCCACACCTTATATATAAGGGCAACAAAGCTATTGCTTGAATGCACAAAGCTATCCAACGCACAGGGGCTAACACATATATGCCTCGTAAACGAGATTTGAGGTTCAGCGTAGACGGGGCTCATAAATGTAAAATAATTGTACTAGATTTTAACATTATGAGTGCCTTCGCCACAAAATTTCTATGCCTAGGCCAAATTTAGGCGCGTATTCTTAAAGTTTATAACTCTATGATTAACTGCCATTTACACCACTAGCGAGGCAAATACACCTTTTAAGACCTAGATTTTTGTATTTATATGCTGCATAAGTGCATCGCAAGTCGCGTTTTATCCATTTCCAATATATTATTATCTATTTACTCGAAAACTGAGTATAAGCATGCTATTTGGGGCATTATTTCTGCTATTTGCTGCATTTAACTTTGCGTTTACTAGGAGTTAGCGTTGCATTTACTAGGAGATTGCATTGCATTTACTAGGAGTTAGCACTGCATTTTGCTGCTAAATAGCCTGCGTTGTACCTCACTTCGACACTTAAAATTCTGCATATTCCTCTACATCTTGCAAATTTATTAAGTATATTTGATGTTCTTCTGAGTATAAATAGGGCTCATTTTTTTCGAAAAAAGAAGGCAATAGCATAGTAAATTGCAAAAAACGACGCACAAAAAGTGTTGCGACACGACACGTTTTTTACATTTTTGTTGCTTTTTATATAGGTTTTCACCGTTTTTTTACCTAGAATGCACGGTATGAAAAGGTGTATTTTGTAAAGTTTGTTTACCGCATTAACATTTCAACTTATTTTGTTAGCTTATGTGTCTAAGCATTCTAGCGTTTTGATACGGCATCATTTATAGCCTGAATAATGCATTTCGCGCGCAAATTGATGCGTAAGGACATTGTCTTTTTAAGTAATTATCGGTCATTGCTACAGCCATTTTGGCCAAACACAAAAACCAAAAGCCCCATCAAACGCCAAAAACAACGGGGCATGTGCCTGAGAACGAACTTTTTTGAGTAAGTTTGCAGCCATAAAATAATGCACATCCATCATGAATTGGCAGCAACTGATTTCCAACAAACGCCTTGGACAAGAGGACAAGCACCCCGAAAGGCATGACGACCGCTCGGAATTTAAACGCGATTACGACCGCCTGATTTTCTCGGCACCATTCAGGCGCCTGCAAAACAAGACGCAGGTGTTCCCCTTACCAGGCAGCGTATTCGTACACAATCGGCTTACTCATAGTCTTGAGGTGGCCTCGGTGGGTATGTCGCTGGGCAACGATGTGGCTCGCGAACTAACCAAAGTGCACCCCGAACTAGCCAATACGCGGTTCGAAGAGATTGGAACCATCGTTAGTGCAGCTTGTTTGGCGCACGATATGGGCAACCCGCCCTTTGGTCATAGTGGCGAAAAAGCCATTCAAACGTTCTTCTCAGAGGGTCAAGGGTTGCGATTAAAAGAGCAGTTGTCGCCCAAATTTTGGTCGGACCTGATACATTTTGAGGGTAATGCCAATGCCTTTCGCCTGCTTACGCACCGCTTTAACGGCAGGCGCGCAGGTGGTTTTGTAATGACTTACACCATGCTTGCAAGCATTGTTAAATATCCGTTTGAAAGCGCAGCGGCCGTAAAGAAAGCTAAGTTTGGCTTTTTTGCCAGCGAAGCAGCCACCTATTGCAAGATTGCCGATGAATTGGGCATTATTCGTTTGTCGACTTCTAACGAGCCCTTGCGCTTTGCTAGGCATCCGCTGGTGTATCTGGTGGAAGCGGCCGACGATATTTGTTATGAGGTGATGGACATAGAAGACTCGCACAAACTCAAGATTTTATCTTTTGAAGAGACCGAAGATTTGCTGCTTGGTTTCTTTAACGAGAAGGGCAAACAGCGCATCAAACGCAGAATTGAAGAAGAAGGCGTGACCGATGTGCACGAAAAAGTGGTGTATATGCGGGCTTGTGTGATTGGTCTGCTCGAACATAAATGTGTTGAAGCCTTTGTGGCCAACGAGCAAAAGCTGCTTGATGGCACGCTTCAAGGCTGTTTGATAGACAATATTTCGCAGTTGGAACGCGAGGCTTATCGCCGTTGCGAGGCTGTTTCAAGAAAGAAAATATACAATAGTAAGCCTGTGCTGGATGTGGAATTGAGCGGTTACACCATTATGGAGACCTTGCTAACGGCACTGGTTGAGGCTGCAGCCGAACCTAAACGGTATTACTCCACGCAACTCATTCAGCGCTTTAGCAGTCAGTACGACATCAATAGCGAAAATCTTGAAACGCGTATTCAAGCCGTGATAGACTATATTAGTGGTATGACCGACTTGTTTGCGCTCGACGTGTACCAAAAGATTAAGGGCATTTCGCTGCCTATTGTGTAGCCTATAGCAAAACAAAAAAAACGCTGCCCAGGGGTGCTTTGCTTGTGCAAAGTGGCTCCTGGGCAGCGTTTTTGTGCATTTTTTGGCCATTTCATCGACTTTCTATTTGCCCCAAATGGGAAAACAGAAAAGCATCCATGGGGTTTAGCTTGTATTGATTCTAACCTTTTCATCGCTTGTTTGATTGTAAGCATCATCCCTCACCAAGCAACAAACCCAATCGTTACAGTCGAAAAAAGTGATTTGAGGTTAAAACTCCACGTAAGGTTGCAATCGTTGCACCTTGTCTTCAGAGAAATCTTTGAGCAACTTCAATTGGTCAAGACTTTGCAAGTTGCCATGCAAACGCCTAAAATCTATAATGGCCCGTGCTTGATAGAAACCGATGTAGGGATGTTTTTTCAGTTCGTTGAGGGTTAGTTTATTAATGTTGATGCGTTTAATTTTGCCCAATTCATCGGCAGTAAGTGCAAAGAAAGCCATGCTCTCGGTAGGAAAATCTTCTATCTCGGCCAATTGTTCCACGCTAGCAAAGCCACCTAGGCGGTTGCGATAGTACACAATCTGCCGGGCAAAATAACTACCAATGCCAGGCACTTTCTTCAGTTCGGTGGTGTCGGCCGTATTCAAAAACACGTGTGCGCCTGGTTTTAACTTTGTTGAAAAACGTAAGGTATCGCGGTGTTGCGCGGTGTGTGGGCGCTCGCTTGTGATAAAATCGGCAGCAGGGCGATAGTCGTCGGCAATACGGATGTAAGGTTCTAACTGGCGATATTGCTTTAGCGTAAGCCCATGCAGACGGGCAAAGTCGGATGGTTGCCTAAACACGCCTCCCTTACTGCGATATTTAAGCAGGGACTTTACTTGCCAAGCTTGAAGACCTAGCGCCAAAAGCTGTTCGGGCGAGGCCGTGTTTGGGTCGAAAGACGATAGGTGTACGGGGGCTGGCTCATAGTCGTCGAATTGCCATTTATTGGCATCGCCAACCGATGAATTGGCCTTTTTATGCGCTTTCTGCGTTTTTTTGACAGGCGATTGAGGCGAAACAGACAGACCATTGGCCCACCTGATAACAACAACCACCGCTACAATGCCCACCACAAGGAAAAGAATAGCCTTGCGGTCGGACTTAGGGAAGTAGAACAGTTCTTTAATTGACATGGTATTAAGATTAGTATATTTCGATGAAATGGGGTGTTTTCACGCCATTCGGCCTCTTTAAGCCGAGAACAAAGCCTTAGAACACGCCCAACTGATGCAAGAATATGGCCAAGATACAAAGTGGGCACACATAGCGAACACTAAAGATATAGGCCCCAAAGAGTGTAGAACGCAATGTTCCCCAGTTGGTAAACTCGTCTTTAACCACATTGCGCGGTACAAACCAACCTAGGAAAATGCAGGTGAGAAAACCGCCAACGGGTAAGAATATCTGTCCTGTAACAAAGTCGAACACATCGAACAACGAGTGGCCTGCAATGCTCAAGCTGCTCATTGCGCCCAACGAGAGCGAACAAAACAGCCCAACAGTGAGTGTTCCGCCCGTTACTATGGCTGCTGCTTTTTTGCGCGTGATGTGCAGTTCTTCGTAAAAGAAAGCCGTACTAACCTCGTGTAAAGAGATGAGCGACGTTATTGCAGCCAGCGACAAAAGGGCATAGAACAGAAGGGATAGCACATATCCCAACACGGGAACGCCCGAAAAAGCCTGCTGGAACACGTGCGGAAGGGTGATAAAGATGAGCGACGGACCACTATCGGGGCTTACACCAACAGAGAAAGCTGCGGGGAAAATCATCAAACCCGCCAGAATGGCCACAAGACTATCGATGATGGAAATCTGAACAGCCGTCTGTAGCAGATTGGTTTGTCTACTAAAATACGATGCATAGGTGCAAATACAACCCATGGCAATGCTCAACGAATAGAACGACTGACCTAAAGCGTCGAGAAAAACATTGGAATTGAGTTTAGAGAAGTCGGGATTGAACAAAAACGAGATGCCTTTACCCGCCCCAGGAAGCATGCACGACGACACAACAATAACCAGAAGCAGTACAAAGAGCGTGGGCATGAACATCTTTGAAGCCTTTTCGATGCCACCGCGCACACCATGTATGATAACATAATGTGTGAAAAGCAGGATAATGGCCGTCCAAAAAACAGGTAAAAAGGCGCTAGCAGAAAAGTCGGTGAAGTAACTTGCGATGGCTGCATGGTCGCCCTGCAACTGATTTGCAGCCGAAGCGTACATATATTGCAAGCACCAACCAGCCACTACAGCATAATAACCTGTGATGAGAAAGCCAGTGGCCACACCTAAGAAGCCCACCCAACGCCATAAACTGCCCTTGGGAGCCATATTTGCATAGGCTCGGGCGGTGTTAGAAGCACCGTGACGACCAATGATAAACTCGCTAACCATACAGGGAATACCTAGAAACAAGATGCAGAAAAAGTAAATAAGAATGAATACAGCACCACCATCAGCACCCGTCATATAAGGAAAACGCCACACGTTTCCAAGACCAACGGCCGACCCAGCAGTGGCTAAAATCAGTCCTAACTTACTTCCAAACCCCGCTCTACTTTCAGACATAGTCAAAATTATTTTGGTTTATTACGCTGCAAAATTATAAAAAAACATCTACTTTTGCATAGAAATTAATTGCAATATTGCATTCACATGATACGATTTGGCATTTTTAAGGCTTTCGAAGTGATAAATTAAGACTTTTACATCACGCATTCTATCAATTTAGATAGATATTAATAGTATCTGCCAACACGCTACACGCATTGTGTAAACATGCAAACAGGCACGCATCGGCCTAGGAATAGCCATTCGCAAACCAAAGCATTATAGAGAAAAATGAAATCAAGAAAATTAGAAAAAGTAAATTTAGCCCGCCACATCATCATGGCCTACCCCTTCGGCACGTGCCTTATCGTGGGGATATGGGTGGCTTGTTTGATGCCAGTTCCCGAAACACCATTGGCCAATATCTCACTCTTCGACAAGTGGGTGCACATGGCACTCTATACCTTTTTATGCATTACGCTGTGGGCGGAGTATCTTCGGCGACACAGAGAACTAAACAAAAAGCGCCTTTTCATCGGTGTTTTCATGGCACCTTTGCTCATGGGCGGACTCATTGAGTTGGCTCAAGCCACATGCACAGGCGGCAACCGCAGTGGCGATTGGCTGGATTTTGCAGCCAACAGCATAGGCGTTGTGGTGGGAAACGTTATCGGTATGCTTCTGGCAAAGTGTTTCGCCAAAGGCAAAAAGGGAAAGTAAGCAGGTTGGAATTGTAAAAACGACGATCGCCAGTTACCTCTGGTCCGATGAAATGGGGCTTTTCAAACGCTTCGTCCTTACTACCCAACTCCACTTCGGCCAATAATAAACCTTCGTTATTGCCATAAAATTCGTCGATTTCGAATGTATGTGCCCCACTTTTAACAAGATAGCGACGCTTATCCACCACACCGCCACGGCAAAGCAGCAACAGTTGGTCGGCCTCTTGTGTAGGGATTTCGGTTTCGAACTCGTAACGAGACAGCCCCCCATCAACCGAACGCCCTTTAATGGTGAGGTAAGCGCGGTCGTCGCGCTTACGAATACGCACCGTTGCGCCCTCACAAGGAATGTATCCCTGCACAATATGACTGCTTGCGAAAGCCTCTTTGCGATAGGCATCGCCTTTTTCAACCAAGAACTTACGTTCTATCTCTTGCCCGCTCATATGTGTAGCATGTGTTGTTGGCGGTCTTCACCTTGATTGAAGCAATGCATTAAAGCGCCACTTTCAAGCAAAGTGAAGACCAAAATGTACGAAAACTTACGAATTCATCGCCCAAATTAGGAGGCACAGGGCCACTAAACCCAATACACCCACTAACCAGACCATAACTTGTTTGGCTTGTTTCTCTTGGCGCGCCTCACGCTTTGCGCGGCGCATTTTGCTTTTCTCACTCATAGACTTTTAGTTTTTAGGCTCGCTTTAGGGTAGTTCGGCTTTCGGCATGGATGGTTTTTAAAGTCGCCTTAACGTTTTTGGTTATTCGTTTTCTAGTCAAAAGCAATGGCGTAAGCGCTTACTTTATGGACAATAGCCGTGGTTTAAGACTTTACACATGCCTCAAAAGGATGCTCTAGTTGCGAGCGGCATTATTAATTAGGTGTTGTATAGATACATCAGTTTGCAAGAAGAGAAGTAAACAGGGCCTGCGATGTGTGGTAGAAGACAAAAAAGCCGACTTGCTTTATCGCATTTAGGTCCTTGAAGGCCAATCTATGGCCAAGCATTTCACCCGTTTAAGCCATCCAAAGACTAAAAATTAGCCCGTACAAATTGGCCTTGAACAGAACCGTTTTACTTTTCGGTTACGGGAAACTCCATCAAATAAGCCTTGATAAAATCGTCTATTTTACCGTCCATCACGCCATCCACGTCACCCGTTTGATAGTTAGTGCGATGGTCTTTCACACGACGGTCGTCGAAAACATAGCTTCTAATTTGGCTTCCCCATTCAATTTTCTTCTTTCCAGCTTCAATTTTGGCCTGAGCCTCCAAGCGTTTCTTCATGGCTCGGTCGTAAAGTTGCGACTTAAGCAAGCGCATAGCATTGTTACGGTTTTCCAATTGCTTGCGGCTTTCGGTGTTTTCGATAAGGATTTCCTCCTCCTCACCAGTGTCGGGGTCGGT
>NZ_CALKQY010000059.1:0-39985 GCF_937990675.1 Hoylesella shahii
TTCGCTAATCACCAAATTTATAGACACTTATAATTCGTCGAACTCACGTTATTTAGGCATTTTTGCCATGATATATTCTAATGCCGAACAGATAGACTTCTGTATTACCTTTTTTCCCATCATGGAGTCTCTTCACGGTAAGAACGTTTATGAGACCACCGCCGAATGTTGTTTTCATTTCTTTTTCAGTTAAAGTTCTCATTTTTCTACATTTTAATAGTTATACTTATTTGTTGCGTAAGTGTCGACTTCTTACATCGCAAAGGTATAAACAATGGAAGGTCTCTAAAAGGAATTTTATAAAAATCATATGTTCCATGCAAAATCTTTGCACGGAAGAATCCGTTTTTTCGTAGAAAGGTATGAAACTGCCATATATGCCTTACCTCCCAATCACATCTTACATTCTTAATTTCAATTTAAGTCGGTCATTAAATCATCTGTCGTCCAGATAAGGGAAGTGCCGAATACGCAAAATAGCAAATTATGATCCGCTAAATATGTATGTTTCCAATAGGGATATTATCAAAATCATACGTTCCATGCAATAAAATTACACGGAATGTCTAGAACAAACGTTGCATTTACAGCTCCACAGCCAAGAACATTCAGTTCTTTTTCTCCTATAAAACTTACTTTGAGTTCCATACTCAAATCAAAATCATTGGTATAACGAAATGTTTTCTTTGTTCGACTATAACTAATTTTCGCTCCCAATTTCTTCAACCCATGCAGGATATAATATAAATCACGCCGTGAAACACAAATGGACGCTGCCAGTTCATCAGGTGAACCTGTGCACTGACAGCTGATAAGTTGGTGTATCTTCTGAATTCTTTTCAGTTCCTCTATGAAATACATTTGAACTATATTATTAAAACTAGGTGAAAGTCAAAACTGTTGGTGTAGTAAAAGGTGCAATGACTGTGGCTGTAATCTGTCTTAGCACCCAGTATCCGCAGGCGGTCCAGCATATTTTTCTTATTATATTACGTTGTTTTGTGCATGCCAAAGGCGTTGGAAAACGCCGTTTTGAGCAATCAACTCGCTGTGTGTGCCACTCTCGGCCACCTCTCCTTTATCGATAACCACTATCCTGTCGGCATCTTTGATGGTGCTTAGGCGATGGGCTATAACGATGATGGTTTTGCCTTGTGCGGCCAAGGCGTGCAGCGTTTCTTTTACGAAACGTTCGGAAATGGAGTCGAGCGACGAGGTGGTCTCATCGAAAATAAGCACTTCGGGCTGCTTGTACAGGGCGCGCGCGATGGCAATGCGCTGCCTTTCGCCACCCGAAAACGTGGTGCCTTGTTCGCTCACGATGGTGTCTAGGCCTTTGGGCAGGGCATCGACAAAATCTTTTAAGCCCAACTGCGTAATGATGTCTAGCGCACGGCGCATATTGGGTTGCAGGTCGCCCAGGCAGATGTTAGAGAGCAGCGTGCCTGAAAATAGTTCCACTTTTTGCGGAACGATGCCGATGAAACGGCGCAGACTCTCGTTGCTTATCATCGCAATGTCGTACTGGCCAATACTAATCCGCCCCGACTGTATGGGGTAAATGTTCTGTAATAGTGATACGAGCGTGGTTTTCCCCGACCCGCTTTCGCCAACAACACGGCAGCCAACATGACTGTGTAGATTACATGCCGCTTCTGGCGTTTCTGATAGAGATAGGTGCCTACACTATCAGACACCCATTCGGTGGGTAAGAGTTCTGGTTGTTGCTCCATAATGGTAAAATTAGGCGATAGTTTTTTAAACTTGTTATCATCTGATTATACTAATGTGCGCAATAAGCATATCAATTGCGATAGTATTTCTAGATGTTATTGTTCTTTGTATTCTGGATTTCCAAATAAAATGTACAATGTAATCCATGCTTTAACGTCTCATGTTGTTGTATTGAGAAGTGAAGCAATAGGTTGTTTGCGTTGTAAAGGTTTTGTATCTCTATAATTCAAACGCAAAGGTAGATAATGTTTATTAGATTGGCAAATTAAATGTAAAGAAATATTGCATTGGAATATCCGTGAAACGCTTCATTTAATTTGTTGTGCTTGTATGCTGGTGTAGATGTGTGCCCCAGCTTCGAAGGCGGTAATCTTGCAGCATGTATATTGTGTGTGGGGAGCGATTAGCGTAAGAACGCGACCACTCTCATGAGTGGGACGCCGAAGTTGAAGTTGTCGCTGCCATTGCTTTTGGCAAAGTTCACGGCAACCAGTCGGCCATAATCGTCGACCACAGGCGACCCACTCGACCCAGGCATTGAAGGGATACTGTAGGTGACGCGTTTGCCATCGGGCTGTTGTGTAACGGTTCCGCTGGTGAATTGTGCGCGTATTCCGTTATCCGTTTTAGCCAGTGCCATACCATAATTGTAGCCAATCATAAACACCGATTGGTTTATTTCCAATTGTTTATCGTCGGTAGCCAAGGCATTATCAACGGTAAAGACGTAGTGTCCATCGGGAGTTTGTTTGCTGTTTAATTGCAATAGAGCAAGGTCGGAATGTGCATCTTCGGATACACGGAGCAGCGAGCAAGGCCTTTTCATGAAGTCGTCCCACGAGTTAACATTGTCGCCATCGTAGGCAATACCAAATTGCGAGTGCAAGCGAATAGAGAAATTATCACTTAGGATGTTGTTCCACACACTGTTTTTTAAGTTTTCGGCCTGTTCATATTGTGCTTTAAGTGTTTCCACCTCCTGTTGCAGAGCAAAAATTTCCTCGTTACTAAGGTTGGTGCGCGTGTTGCCATAGTAGTCTTGATAAATGTTTTGCTGCGCATATTGTTGTAGGGCAGCATAGCGTTGGCTCATCGAGTCTTGCAAGGCTTGTATGTATTTCGTATAGTTTTGAATGATATTGTTGATGTTGTTTTTTACAGTAACCTTGTCAACTGCTGGGGCCACCACGTGTCGGTTGGTGAGTATGTTACCCGAATTGTCGATAAAAAAGCCAGTACCGTTAAGCACACCAGGTTGTCTTCTGATATTGGCAAGATTGCTTGTGAGATTAACAAATTGGCCCTTTTCGTCGAGACCAGAGAAGTAGAGATGCTCGCCGCTAGCCAAAGTGAGGTCGTAATAATATTGGTTACAGATAAGCACCACGCCCGATTTCTGTTCGTTGAAGATATCCTGTGGGTTTTTCTTACAGCCAGTAAGAACAAATATAAAGAGTGCGATTAAAGGATAAAGCTGTTTCATACAATGAGATATTTGCTATTTAGGCTGTAAAGTTACGAAGTTTTTCGAACATCGTTGGCATTTTAATAATATTTGTGGCGTTGACGGGGAGAAGCGCACGTAAGTAAGAGGTTCTGCTCTTCATGCGATAGGGTGGAAATGCAGACCGAAGGTGAGGAAAAGTTTTGGGGTGGTTGATGGTGCAAAACATCCATTTCGAGCAAAATATAGAAGGTGGCGTTGTTAGCTTTGCCATGCAATGCAAGCAGTGATGCTGCTAAGCGCCGTATAAAACTTAGATATTGATGCAAATAAGAGGCTTTAGAGTAAATATATGTCAAGTATTTATGTCTAATAATATCTTTTTTTGAGGAATAATTGCGCATTATAGAGCAAATTCTTATCTTTGCAACGCATTTCAGAGATTTAGGGTCGTAAACTTAAAAACAACTAAGTGGCGACACGGACGATTGTCAGTTGTTTGTCCGCATTCCAACCATTTACATTCGCATACCACAATTAGACAATCAATCTCTTCGAAAACACCCCGACTATCCCCCTAGGTTGACAGTTGAGCGCATGTTCTTAGCTCCAGCTTTTGGGGGATAGTCATATTAATACAGCAGAGCATTGAGGCTTATGCTATTCTTAATTGCGTGCAAACGCATCTTTCTACGCGTGTTTTGGAAAGCGTTTAGAGCTAAAGTGGAGAATAAAGACCACTTAAGACCGTGCCGCACACCGTCAATCGGCTTATTTGAAGCCAAGCGTTTACGAAAATTTTAATTGGCAATATTTTATTATACAGCTTTAATATGCGTACGCACATGCGTGTGTGTACGCGCGCGAAGTAAATAAAATGTAAGGCGAATAGGACTGAAAAATAAGGGTGGATAAGGTGCAGAACAATCGAGAAACATAGTAATGACATACCCTGCCTAAATGAAAATCAACGATTTGAAAGCAAAATGGTGTGTAAAAGCTCAAAATTAGTTCCTTTTGACGTTGGCGTTAAAAGCTAAAATCTGTCTTCCTTTTTCCTAAAAAGTGGTTAAAATCCCTAAAATCAATGCACAATAAGGGGGTGAGTGTGCAATAAAGAGTGCTTTTTTTGGTGAAACACTTGTGAGTATGAATAAAAATGATTTCCTTTGCACCCGAAATTTTGGATGAAATTTATTTACAAACACATTTAAATCTTACAATTATGTCAGAAATCGAATCGAAAGTAAAAGCTATCATCGTTGATAAACTCGGTGTAGACGAAGCAGAGGTAAAGCCCGAAGCAAGCTTCACCAACGACCTTGGTGCAGACTCACTCGACACCGTAGAACTTATCATGGAGTTTGAAAAAGAATTTGGCATCTCTATCCCCGATGATAAGGCTGAGAAGATTGGCACCGTTGGAGACGCCATCGCTTATATCGAAGAAAACGCAAAGTAAAAAGCAAAAGCTTTTGGTTATGGTCTCCTGCACAATAGGCTGGAGCCATAACCAAAAACTCTTAGTGTGCATTGACACACTAGGGCAATTATCAACAAGGCCGATTTCGACTTTCGCATCAGGCGGTGGATAAGCGAAGGTAACCTGCGTATTAGCTTGACTTACGACCTTTTCTCTTCCACCCGCGCGTTTGTTGTAAACGCCCTTTAAAGCAATATTTTTTCATTTCAATGGAGTTAAAAAGAGTAGTAGTGACGGGCCTTGGAGCCGTTACACCCGTTGGCAACACGCCCGAAGAGACGTGGGCTAACCTGTTGGCCGGTAAAAGTGGCGCAGCGCCCATCACACATTTCGACACCACCAATTTCAAAACCAAATTCGCTTGCGAGGTAAAAGACCTTAATGTGGCCGATTACATCGACCGCAAAGAGGCTAGAAAGATGGACCGATATACACAATTGGCCATCATCTCTGCTATGCAGGCTATCAAAGACAGCGGATTGGATATGGAGAAAGAAGACCGAAACCGCATTGGGGTGGTCTACGGCGTGGGTATCGGAGGTATTAAAACCTTTGAAGATGAAGTTACTTACTATGGGCAACACCTCGGTGAGGAGCCCAAGTTCAATCCTTTCTTCATCCCTAAGATGATTGCCGACATCGCTGCCGGACACATCTCTATTATGTATGGCCTACACGGACCAAACTATGCCACCACTTCGGCTTGCGCATCGTCAACAAATGCTTTGGCTGATGCCTTCAATCTCATTCGTTTGGGTAAGGCCAATGTTATGGTTAGCGGTGGTGCTGAGGCTGCAATATGTGGCTGCGGTGTTGGTGGATTTAACGCTATGCACGCCCTCTCAACACGCAACGACGACCCCGAACGTGCTTCGAGACCATTTAGCAAGAGCCGCGACGGATTTGTTATGGGCGAAGGCGCTGGCTGCTTAATCCTAGAAGAACTGGAACACGCCAAAGCTCGCGGTGCTAAAATCTACGCAGAGATGGTGGGCGAGGGCGCAAGTGCCGATGCACACCACATCACAGCTAGTCATCCCGAAGGATTGGGTGCTAAACTCGTGATGCAAAATGCAATGGAAGACGCCGGACTGAAGCCCGAAGATATCGACTATATCAATGTACACGGCACATCAACTCCCGTGGGCGACATCTCGGAAGCTAAAGCCATCAAAGAGCTTTTCGGCGATGCTGCATACAAACTCAATATCAGCTCAACCAAATCGATGACGGGACACTTGCTCGGTGCTGCAGGAGCTATAGAGGCAATGGCCACTGTGCTTGCGGTGAAGAACGATATTATTCCCCCAACAATCAACCACGATGAAGACGACGTGGACGAAAATATCGATTACAACCTCAACTTCACGTTCAACAAAGCCCAAAAACGCGAGGTGCGTGCCGCATTGAGCAATACTTTTGGCTTTGGAGGACATAACGCTTGTGTTATCTTCAAGAAGTATGCTGAGTAATCTTATCGACAGAGTAAGGCTTCCCTTCCGAAAGGAAAAGGAGCTTTACTCGTCTTTATTTGAGATTCTTGGGTTTTATCCGCGAAACATTGCCTACTACAAACTGGCCCTCATGCACAAGAGTGTGATGAAAAGGGGGGCTAATGGCAAACCTGTGAACAATGAACGACTGGAGTTTTTGGGCGACGCAATACTGGATGCCATCGTGGGCGACATCGTTTATCGACGTTTTCCTGGCAAAAGAGAGGGCTTCCTTACCAACACTCGAAGCAAACTGGTGCAGCGCGACACGCTTAACCGACTGGCGCAAGAGATGGGAATTAGCAGGCTGATACTCTCGTCGGGGCATAGTTCATCGCATAATAGCTACATGGGCGGTAACGCTTTCGAAGCTCTTGTGGGCGCTATTTACCTTGATAGAGGCTATGCCAGTTGCATGAGGTTCATGGAAAAACGCATCCTTACTAAGATGATTAACATCGACAAGGTGGCTTATAAGGAAGTGAACTTTAAAAGCAAACTGATAGAATGGAGCCAAAAAAACCGCGTGAAACTGGAGTTTGCGGTGAAAGAGCAGGGCAAAGACAAAAATGGTAGTCCCTTCTTCCTTTTCTGTGTGGAACTTGAAGGCATCGAAGGATGCTGCGGCCGCGGGTATAGCAAGAAGGAAAGTCAGCAATTGGCGTCTAAACTTACGCTCGAACGACTTAAAAAAGAACCCCAGTTTATCGATCAGGTGTTTGTCGCTAAGGCTGTTCGCGTTAAAGCAGAGGAACTTGACGAGAAGGGCGATAATGTTTCTACCCAAACACTAACGGTCGAGAAAGGCGGAAATGCTTCGCAAACGCTGGCCACCGACGTGACGCTAGCGCAAAACGAACTGCAAACCACACTGAAGGGGGCACAAAATAACGACACTAACAGCAGTGATGCCACCAGCGAACTGACGACCGAACGCAAGAACGAAAGCCAACAACCAACGGTGAAGCAGCCAACAAAGCTCGCTAACGGTGTTAAAGGCAACGAAGCGGAGAAGCAACAAACCAAGAATCAAGAGAGAGAGGCTAACAATAAGGCCGAAGAAATAGAATTGGAGGTTTATAGGGACGATGCGCCCAAAGACGAGCCAGCTGAAAAACAACAGAGCCTGTACGTGAAAAGGGACGAAGAAGAAGATGTGGCCACGGTGCTAGACTTCGATGACGACCCCGAATTCGACCTCAGTCATATCACAGCTCGCCAACAGTCGCGCGAGGAAATTATTGCAGCTGCTGAGGCTGCTGCCTTTAACGACGAGCATACCGACAATCAAAACCAATGACGAACGCATTGATAGGCGTGAGTATGCCTTACCAAAACTGCACCCCAACTATGTTATAGCATCGTTGGGGTGCAGTTTTGGTAAGGCATAGTGGGGGCAATGGTGGATATTCCGTTCTTCCTGTATAGGCTTATGAAATTATGTGCATGAGGGGGAAGCTTACAACTGGGTTTTAGGACTGACCCATATAAAGTTGGAGGGTGTATATAAAGAAAAAGATGACGGCATGATCACTCATCCCGTCATCCCAAAGAATAATGTTAACGGATGTTGGTGTGTTGCAAAGCGATAATGCTAAGAGCAGTTACGATTGTAACGCCAACCAACATCGCGATTGTTTCAAAATCTAATAACATAATCTTTAACCTTAAAATCTATCAAACTACTAACCTAATGAAAACTTATTATGAAAAGCATTCTCTCGAATACATTGCAAAGATACGATGTTTTTTTGTTCTGTGCAATAGTTAGCACGGATTTTTCCGCAATTCTTATGCAAAAATTGATTTTAATCAAGTTATTTCGCGTTTCTAAACATATTTTTAAGGTTTGCCTGCTGTCTCTAAATAAATATTCTTTATAGGTAAGCAGGTGTTTGGAGTAATATTGTGGAAATAGCAACCATTGCTACTAGCAAGCTGTGGAGAGGTAAATAAGGTGTGAGGGTGTTGTGTTATTGGTGGTTAATAGGGCGAGTGTCGTGGTGGTTGATGTGCTCTTGGTGTTGAAATAGAGTTTTTTATTTGCGAAAATGGTTGTAAGGGGCTAAAAAATCTTTTCTGTTTCTGTTCTTGTTACAAAAGAATGTGCTAACTTTGCAAAGTAGCCTCCTGCCAGTTGCTCAAGGAAGTAGGGTGAACTGCAGAAATTTTGAATACTATAAACATTTTTTACATGTTACAGCGCGACTATATACAACGGCTCATACGCGAATTTATGGACGCTTTGCGTAGAGCACTCGAGAAGAAAGAATTAAGTCAACGTCGTGAGGTTATCAGGCAACTTTACGAACAATATCTAGGGCCATATAATCTCTATCATTTTGCCACAATAGACGAAGTGATGATGGGCCTGCAATCTTATCCCGAAGACCAGCGATTAGACCGATTGGCTATGCTGGCAGAGCTGTATTACGCTGAAGCTGAGACCGAAGCAACTGCTGAAGAGTGCGAAATAATGTTGCAAAAGGCCTTCAACCTCTTTGATTATATCGAACGAAACGGTTCTGTTTTTTCGATAGAACGCCGCGAAAAAATGGCTTTGCTATTAAAGGCGTTGGGCAAATAAAGAGCGTTTGCGCACGAGTCTTAATCCCCAAAAAGGTTGTTTGCAGTTAGTTGCATCACTGTTTTGTGTGATGTGCGGAGTAGTTGTGTCTTTGTAAAGTAATTAATTCTCATTTTTTGTTGCATTTGTAAGTCTTTTTAGCTACTTTTGCACGATGTGTTATTGTTCTATTTTCAATTCTCTTTGTATTAGAACACTGCTGTATGCCAATCTTGCCCATTTGGGTTTTAAAATGTTCTATGTGAATGACAATCGCCGATAAGAATATAATTGTTATTTTGCCTCCCGAGTTCGAACTTTATAAGGCCATTGATAAAAACCTACAATATATGGGTTTTGCCCAATGGCTGGTGCTTTCGCCAAAGTTCAAGCACACTTTCAAGACAAGGGTGGCCAATTTTGTGTTCAAACATCTACTCGGCCGCAAGGAATATAAACGTAAAATTGTTGCAACCTATTATTCTAACACTATTGCACGCCATTTAAAAAGCTATCAAGCGCTGAGCGTTGACTTTATGGTTGTGGTGCGTCCCGACTTGCTTCAGGATGATGCCCTTAACGAAGTAGCCCGCGTTGCTCGCAAAAAGGTGGCCTATCAATGGGATGGTTTGGCTCGTTTCCCGCGTGTTTTCGATGTTATTGCGCGTTTCGATCGCTTCTTTGTTTTCGACCCCAACGATATTACGGCATACCAATCGCAATACCCCAACTTGCTTGCTTGCACCAATTTTTATTTCGATTTCCCCATGCCCCACGTGCAAGTGAATGCGCGCGAGGTGATGTATGCTGGCGCATATCAAGCTGGTAGGGTGGCGTCGCTGGTTAAAATGGTAGACCAACTGCAGAAATACAACTACGAACTAAACATTCAATTGATAGCTGGCAGCAACTCTCACCACTTCTCGCATCCACAAATCAAGTGTATAACACGCTGTGTGAGTTTTCTCACTTACCTTGAATCGTCGTTAAAAGCAGGGATGTTGCTCGACATCAAAGCATGCGAACACAATGGCTTGTCGTTTAGAATATTCGAGGCAATGCGCTATGGCAAAAAACTAATCACTGATAATGCCACGGTTAAACGCTACGATTTTTATCGCCCTGAAAACATCTTTGTGGTAGAAAATGGCAGTTTCGAAGGCTTATCACAATTTCTAAACACGCCTTATGTGCCCCTTCCTCTCGACCTGGTGCGCAAATACAGTTTCACCAACTGGTTGATGTATGCCTTAGATATACCTCCTTATCAAAAAACAGTAAATATAATATGAAAATCTCAGTTATTGTACCCTGCTACAACCAAGAGGCTTTCTTAAACGAAAGCTTAGCAAGTGTGGCCAATCAAACTTATACCAATTGGGAATGTATCATTGTAGACGATGGCTCAACCGACTCTTCGGCATTGATTGCCAAAGCCTGGCAAGAGAAAGATGCACGATTTAAATACTTCTATCAAGAAAACAAACGCTTGAGCGGAGCCCGAAACACAGGCTTAACGCTGGCTCAAGGCGACCTTATCCAATTTCTTGATGGCGACGATTTGCTGCAGCCTACCAAGATGGAAGAAAGCGTTGAGGCCTTTAAGCGCGAACAATGCGACATCGTTGTGTCTAACTTCTCCGAAATTCATAAAGGCAAACAGCGTCCGCCATTTTGCGACCTGTCGCGCCATAAGTTTACTTATAAAAGTTTATTACTATATTGGGATGTTGATTTTAATGTGCCTTGCCACTGCTTTTGCTTTACAAAAAAAGTGCTGGATGGCCATCGTTTTAAAGAGTTTCTCCGCGCTAAAGAAGACTGGGTGATGTGGCTAGAGGTGTTTAAGAGTAATCCCAAGGTGTGTTTTATTAATAAGCCTCTGGGGGTTTACCGCATACACGAAGGCAACATTACGCGCAACAAGGCCCTGATGGACCAATATACAGAGGCAGCTTGCTTGTATATCCTGAAAAACGAGGATGTTTATTTCGATGAATTTTTCCATAAAACCCTGAAACCTTATAAAGACCGCCTGCACAAAATTCAGTCGCGCCCGTGGTATAAAAAGATATATCACGATATAACGGATAAACAATAAACGTTGATGGCAGTAAACCGAAATCAGCGTCTTCATTACTTTTTAAATAAACAACAATGAAACGTTTGTTATTCATCATGTCTGTGGCATTGTTTGTTACCGCAGTGAGGGCTCAAGAAAAGCCTCGAAGAGCCTTGTTTACCGAGTTTGCTGGGGCATCGGGCCTAGTGGGCGTAAGCTTCGACTCGCGACTTAAGTCGAGCAACCATTGGGGTTATCGTGTGGGCTTATCGTATAATATGGGTATGGGAACATCTCCCAAGGACGAACCAAGTGTTCTTTACTCAGGTCCTTCCATACTTGTGGCCAGCAATTATCTTATTGGACGAGGCAATCATCGTTTAGAATTAGGCTTGGGGATGGCCTTTGGCTACTTTTGTAAAGAAGATAATGCAGACGCCCCGCCAGGATCTAGCGAATGGAACAATAATAGACGTTGGGAAATGGGGTACTACCACTTTGGCGAAGTGGGTTATCGCTATCAGCCAGCTCGAGGTTTCTTTCTTCGTATGGGCGTCGCGCTCAACTTTGTTTTCGAAAGAAAGGTGGGCTTACAGTGGCCTTTCTCTCTTCCCTATTTAGGTTGCGGCTTCGCCTTTTAACGCTCTTCGCCTTCTATTTGTAGCACGCTTGCGCTTTCTTACGCATAAGATTTAGGTTTAAATTATGCGTAAGAAGGCGCTGGCTTTTTGGGGCTGCACGCTAATATGCAATAAAGCTCTAACACCATACCTCGAGAAGAAAAGAGGGCGAGTTGAAGTTCGCACCTCAAACTCGCCCTCAGGGTTAGATAAAGGATGGGTAATGCTTGCCACATTGCTGCCATCACAACATCAATAAATTGTTTTTTAGAAGCAACTTACAACTTGCGTTTAAACAGTTGAGCATCGTTGCCATAGATAAGGTAGCCCTTATAGTTTTTGTACTCGATAACCGTAGACGAGAATTTGCCTAAAACAAAGGCGGGCTCTTTACCAAAAGACAACTCTGTGCCTTCCAAGAAAGCTGCCTTACTGGCCCTTTCGGGGTTGTAAACAAACTTGCCCGAGATGGTCACCGTGGTGCTTGTTGAGGTTTGTCCATCGCTAGGACCAACGATTGTGCCAATGTGATTGTTATCGAACATACCTGCATACTGACCGCCTGCTACGGATAACCCCCCTTTCTCTGCCGAGTAAGTAACGGGAAAAGCCAGGTCGTTGTTGGTGAATTTCAGCATCAGTTTTTTGCTTTCTTTCACTAGTTTCACCGCATAGTTGCGCGTAACGGGTTTACGTTCGTCGTCGGTTTCAACCAGTTGCAAATAGTAATCGCCTAGAATATCACGGTCAAGGTCAATCTGCGTCACGTTTATCGTATCTTTTCCCATCGAACTTTCCACCACTATTTGCCCTGTGCGCAAGTGTCCTTCGTTGTTTTCGGTGGTGCTGATGCTTACTTCGCCATTTGCATAATTGGCAGTAATCCAGTTGTTAAGCGAAGAAATTTTGATGCCAAATGTGCTTTTTGCCTTATACGAAACAGCGTTAGCGCTATCGTTAAAAACGATATTTTCGGGTAAGTCTATCTGCGTAACCGGGCCAAGTTGGTCTATTGCCACGATGGTAGAGTCGTTATCTGTCGCCTTAATCACCACAGCCGTGTGTCGCGACTGCATGTCTTGGTTTACGTCTACCGTAACAACCACCAGTTTCCCGTTGCTATTCACCTTAGCCCATGGCGCAAGAGCGTAGGCCTTTTTCACGTCGTTGTTAACGAGAATGGTGTCTTTGCCACCCAAAGCGTCGAAAGATGTTTTGGCCGACACCACTTTTAGGGTTTGCAGGTCAACGCTGTTGTCGTTGTTGTCGTTGCCACAGGCTGCCAAAAGTGCGAATAAGCCCAGCGCAATTATGGAGTGCAATTTTACTATCTTCATTTGTATAAATCCTTAGTTGTAATTAAATCTTGGTCATACCCTTAATCATGGCAATCTCGGCACTGCCATTAACAAGTACAGTGGTTGATTTTCCTACTTTCTTAGAGCCGTTATACTCCATGAGAATCATCGAATCGAGATTGATATAGCCCGCATACAACGAGGTGAATGTGAGAAAAACACCTGGTTTGGTGAAGTCTTTGTTAACCACAAATCCCAGTACATCGAACTTAAATACCTGTTTGGTATCGGCTGCATCCCACGAGCACATCCATATACTGCGGTTGTTTGCATCGGTAAACACCTTCTCGGGTCCCCAGGTAAGCGTTCCTGTCTTCTTGTTATAGGTGAAGGTGAGCTTGAAATCTGTTGACAAACCTTCCAGCCAATAAGTCTTACCATCGCCTGCTGGAACCATCTTTACTCGTATCGACCCATCCTGATACTCAAAGTTATACGTGCCTTCATAGTCGGCATAGCGCATAAAGTCGGTGGTAAACACCACGTCGGTGGCCCCCGAATTGCTGCCCGTGAAGGTGAGATTGTCAATGTTGTAGGCCATCGTTTTCACCTGTTTGTTAGCAATTGTCACAGGTTTTTGCAGTACGATGCCACTTTCTGTGTAGCAGAAGGGCACTGTCACAACGCTGTCTTTGATGGTGAACCTTGCTCGTCTAGCCGAAGAGAGGTTTACTAATGTGGTGTCTTGGCCTGCAATATATTTGTAAGTAACCTTCACATTGTCGGCCACATTCTTCATTGCACTGATATAGTTTTGCCAGTTAACGTTGTCTTTTAATCGTGTCATCACCATTTTGTTGTGGAATTTTTTGCCTTCCAAAAAGATAGAATCGTTGGTGACACGCTGAATCATAAACTCATAGTCTTGCCCTTTGCCGTTGTCGTCGCTCAACGAGGGGTTAGCCAGGCTGTGAAATATTTCGTTATAGGTGTTAACCGTTAGCACAGGGCCCATGTCTTTGGTGATGTCGTAGCTAGAAGTGGCCACCTTGTCGGCGTCAACAAGGTCGCTTGCCACAGTTACTTTGCCTTCTTTGAATTTCATCAGATAGGTGTAGCCTCCGCCCGAGTACGAAGGTTCTGTCCAAAGCTGCAGTTCCCATCCGTTGTTAGCCGACTCCAGCACTTGCTTATAATGTTCAACGGCCTTGTCTAAGCGTTGTGCAGCCGACTCGTTAAAGAGCTCGTTGTCGTCGTGCAAACAAGAAACGAGCACGAATGAGGCCAGAAGTGCCTGTATGTAAATCATTATTTTTTTCATAACAGCAATCCTTTCATTTTAATTGGTTCAGGTCAAGGTGATTAATCTCCGAAGCTCGGCGAAGCACAATGCTGCGAAGTTCGTCGATATCCAGTTTCCACGAGTTTTTCATATATGCGCGAACCACGTCGAGTTTGGCTTGGATAAAGGGTGCACCCGTTGTTCCTGCGGTGTCCATAATCTTTTGCCATCCGCTTGGCGATGTGGTAACATATACCGAAAGCATCTCGGCGAAGTCTTCCAAAGGCTCGCTCATGGCGTAGGGCGTAACAAAACCCTTTTTGTTAGCGGCCGAAGTGCGTTTTTGATACCAGTCACCACTCACGTAGTTTCCTTCAGAGATGTGTTGAAAATTCTCGTCGTAGGGAATTTTCTGGTTTAGGATATGCGTAAACTCGTGGTGCATTGTGTGAAAGTAATAATCGTTAACGGTGGCATAATCGGTAAGCATCTTATCGGTTAAGTTGTTCACCATGTAGAGTGTTATCACCAATCCGCCTTCTGCTGTGCCGAGTACCATTGTGCCTTGTCCGCTGTTAAAGGCTGGCGAACCAATAAGATGGATAATTCTAGGAACGTTGGCTTTAACAAAGTATGGGCCTACACATTCGGCATAGGCATCAAACCAAAGATACTTTGCGATGATGGATAGCTTGGCCGCCTTAGCCGAATCGGCAGGAACAAGATGGTATTTCATATCGCTATATATGTCTTCCATCTTATATTTAACATCTATATTGTAGGGATAGGTGTAGCTATTGAGTAGCCATTTGTCGAAATTGTCGCGGTGTACTGCCTTCTTTGCGAAGATGCTTTCGCTAGAGGGGTTGTCTTCCGAGCAAGAAGCGAAGCCCAACGCCACGATTGCTAGTAAGGCTATTAATGTCTTCTTCATATTCTACGCTTTTTTATTTTTACTTATTTCTGGGGTTTGCTGGTAGTCCAGCGGTGATAACGTCTTGCGGCAACTGTATTGCGCGGCGTGGGTCGTTGGCTGTTAGTGAGTCTTTAACGGCCACCACGGTGCTACTTGCGCTCAGTGTGCGTCGATAAATCACCATGCCATAGCGTTTAACGTCTTGCAGTCGCCAGCCTTCGCCTGTTGTCATGATGCGTCGAAGTTGCAAGATGGCGTGCAGAAGTGGCTCTTGCGTGGTGGGTTCGATATTGAATGCCGTGTTAAAACGTTTCTTCGGTGTGGGGTCGGTGGGCGTGTAATAGCTTATCCCGTTATAAAAATCTTTTATGCCGGCCAGTGTAACGCTTAGCGCACCGCTCGAGTAGGCTTTCACTTCTGTGTTTAAGTCGGCCACGGCCTCGTTGTATTTGCCTAGCATGGCATATGCCTCGGCGCGTACAAGGAGGGTTAGGTCGGTTGTTAACACTGCGTAAGCCGAGTGGGCATGGCCAATACCTGCTTGCACATCTGTGTACTCAAAGGAGTAAGGCACTTTGTTAATAAAAAACTTCGAGAGGCTGTTGTTGCTCCAAACGGTGTAGCCAAAGTCTGCGCTTCGCCCCCACGGACCTCGCGATTGCAAGTCTTCTTTCTCAGATATTAATTGTCCGTGCGCATATTTGTTGCCCACGCCGTAGGGTCCAAGATAAGCACCTGCTTGCGAGTAAACTGTTTGTAACAGCAGGTTGGCTTGACTTGAGGTGTTGACATAAGCATTAGGCGCAATTTGTCCGTTGGCCGATAAGGCGTTGAAGGCTTTCCAATCGCGCAGCTTAGGCGATGCATTCGTGCCCAAAACATGCGATGCATAGGCCACTGCTTTGTCGTACTTTTGATAGTATAGATTGAAAAGTGCAGCAAAAGCGTAGGCCGCATTGCGGGTAAAGTGGTATTTGGGGCGCGAGTAATTGTCGGTAACAAGTGGCAAGCCTGCTTCGATGTCGCTGTTTATTTGCTTGTAGAAGGCGGCCAAAGTGCCTCGTTCGTATTTTGCTCCAACGATGGTTTCGGGCTGTAAGGGGTAGGGAAGCCCCAGATGTTTGTCGGCCGTGGTGGCATCGTAGGCCATACAAAACGTGTTAGAGAGCATAAAAGCGGCATAGGCTCTGCAAAGCAGGGCTTCGCCTTTCGATGCTTGGTAGTCGCTGCTTGTGCTGTTTCCGCTTTGTTCGATGGTTTGCAAGGCTGTGTTGGCAGTGGCCATGGCCATGTAAAGACTATTCCAAAGCTCCTGTGGCGACTCTTTGTCTTGTGTTTCGGTGATGTCTTTCCATGCAAAAGCTTGGTCTTGAAATATTCCATCGGTGCCCCAGCCCGTTACATCAAACTCGTCTGCATTGTCCGAATATAGCTCTGTCAAGTAGGCAGGGTTATGATCGGGATAGGCAGATACCAGATATTTCTGCACCTTCTCTTTGCTATTGAGATCCATTCGGTTGTCGGGGAGTTTGTCAAGGAAGTCGTCGCACGAGCTTAATGTCAGTGTTGTTACTGCTAACAACATGTATATGTAGATATTTCGCATATTCATAGTTCAATATATTTTTGTTTATAAACCTAATTTGAGGGTCATAGTGAATTGTCGAGGCAATGGCGCAGCCACACCACCAGCATTAACAAACTCGGGGTCTTGGCCATTCAGTTTCTTATCTGCATAGATAAGGAAGAGGTTGGTGGCTTGGAGTTTAAGCGAGAGATGGGTGAACGGCGTGGATTTGAGCAACGATTTGGGTAGGTCGTAGCCCAAAGATATTTCTTTCATTCGTACGAAATCGCCCTTCGCCGTGCGGTTGCTTGTGTAGTTATAAGCGTTGTAAGCAATGCGTAACCTGCGGTTTGAGGCATAACTGCGATAAGGCAGAATTCCTGGAACGTTGGTTGTTAGCTCGTCGCCTGCTTGCACCCAGCGGTTTTTAAACTCTTTGGTCATCGACGTGAGGTCGTTATAACGTGCGCTAAACACGGGGTCGAGGCGCACATAACTGCCAAACGAATAGGTGACGAACACGTTTAAACGCCAGTTCTTCCATTTCAATTCGTTGCCCAACGAACCAGTGATGGTGGGTTCGGTTGGCCCTTCATAAATAAGATAACTATTGTCGATGCGGTTTTGAAAGTCAAGGTCGGTAGACGTCAACTCGTTCTTTTCGTTTAGATATGTGGGTATGCCTTTATCGGTTAGCCCTTTGAATGGCATCGAGAATATGGCGCGATGGGGGTAACCTTTCATTGTAAAGCCACTGCTGGCCTCGCCACTAATGAGGTCGATTGTACGCGCCTGACTCATCAACGAGGTAACTTCTGTGGTTACATGCGAGAAGATGAAGTTGGTTATCCAGGTTAAATCGCGACTCTTGATGTTGGTTGTTTGGATGGATAGTTCTTGACCTTGCGACTTCATCGAGGCTGTGTTGGCAAAGCGCACAATTTGTCCGCCCCCGCCTTGAGTGGCTATCGGACCAATCAAGTCGAAGTTGTTACGCCAGAAAAGGTCGAACGTTACGTTGATGCGATTGTTGAAAAAGCCTAGTTCAGAGCCCACATTAAACTCGTGTTTCTTTTCGTATGTGAGTTTTGAGTTTTCCAATTCGCTGGTCATAATGCCCGACTCTTTATCGTTTCCGAATATTCTATACGGTGTGTACGATTTCAAAATCTGCGTTGAATTGGTGTAAGTGGAAGGGCCAGGGTCGGCAGTTAGCGAGTACGAAGCGCGCACCATGGCATGCGTAAGCGTGTTCTTGAACGTGTTTTTAAACCACGGTTCTTCGCTTGCGTTCCAGCTTCCCGACACGTTCCATGTGGGCAACCAGCGTGCACTGCGGCTTCGTCCAAGGCGGTTGGTACCCTCATATCGATAGGTTCCGGTGAGGTTGTAGCGATGTTTATACGAGTAAGTACCTGTTGCAAAGAATGCAGCCGTGCGATTATAGGTGTTGTTAAGCGAATAATACACGGCGTTGTCGTCGATATTTTTCTTAAAAAACTCGTAGATATAGAAGGGAATTTCGCCTCCATCGTATTGCATACCCACTCCATTAAAGAATGTACGTTTACGGTCTACATTAGACACATCCAGTCCGCCAAGCACGTTAAGCGCATGCGTGTGGTCGAAGGTGTGGTTATAGTTGGCTGTGGCACGTATATCCCAACTTATCTTTTGAAGATCTGTTTTATGATAAAAGCCACCGCTAGGCAAAACCGATATTGGCAGTGCGTAAGCGTTAGTGGGATCTTTGTAAAGATAGCTGTTGGCATCGCGAATCAGTGCATTGTCCATGGCTCTGTAAGCTTGGGCCTGATTGGCGTGCTCGGTAATATTGTGTTCTTGTGTTGAGGTGTCGTATTGCACAGCGCCAATAACCGACAAACGCAAGTCGTTGATGGGCTTGTAAGCCAATTCGGCTTGAAACTTTGTGTTCAATACGTTCATGCCAATCTTGTTGTTCTCCAACTCGTTAAGAATGTTGAAGGGCGCATAATTGGCATGGTAGAACGTATAGGGGTCGAGTGCGCGCGACGTGTTCAGCGCATACGAATAGGGGTTGATGTCGAAATCGCGCTTCACCTGTCCGCTCACCACATCTACATCTTGCCCCAAAGTGCCAGGAGCCTGTTGCTTACGATACGAGGCCGATGCCAAAAGCGTGACCGAAAGGTTGTCTAGCAGGCGATGGGTGGCGTTGAAGTTGGCTGTGTAGCGTTGCACTTGCGAGTCTTTATACCATCCTGGGTCGGCCATGTACGACATCGACACGTAGTAGTTGGATTTAGTTGTACCACCGCTCAAACTCACAGAATGGTTTTGCATGATGGAGTTAGAGAATAGCTTCTCAAACCAGTTGGTATTGCGCATTTCGGCGCTATACAAATAAGCATCGCGAGCCTCTTTGGTGTTCTCCAAATAAAACTGTCCCGTTGTGGGATTAAAGGTGTTTATCAGTTCGTACATCTTTCCATACACACCATAATCACTACCATTGAGCACGCTCGAGAGATTGAGCCATCCCTTATCTTGCATCTCTTGGTAAATGCCCATTTGGTCTTGCGAGTTTAGAATGTTAAACTGGCTGTAGGTGGGAATCATACGCGAAGTAAATTCGCCTGTATAATTTACGTGTGCTTGTCCCGAACGACCTTTTTTTGTTGTAACAACGATAACGCCGCTCATGGCTCTAGCACCATAAATAGATGTGGCCGAACCGTCTTTAAGGATTTGAAAGCTTTCGATGTCGTCTGAATTGAGGCCCGCAATAGCCGAAGAGATAAGCGTTTCGGCATCGCCCGACGATAGCGCATCGGCACTAATATCGGTGATGTCTTCCTGCACCACGCCATCCACCACCCAAAGGGGCTTCGAATTGCCGTAGATGGAGGTGGCTCCGCGCACGTGAATTTTGGGTGCCGTGCCGAAAGTACCCGACACGTTTTGCACACTTACACCAGCCGAACGGCCTTCGAGCGAACGACTAATATCGGCCATACCGCCGATGATGGCATCGTTAGCCTTAATCTTATCCGTGGCTCCGGTAAACATTCTTCGGTCCATGTTCGACACACCCGTAACAACAACCTCGTTCAGCGTTTCGTTGTTGGGCGACAATGTAATTTTCATTGTGGGCTTAGGCGATAGTGTTTGCGTTTGCATTCCGATGTAGCTAACAACGATTTTCTTACCTTTGGGCACAGATAAGGTGAAGTTCCCGTTGAGGTCGGTCACTGCGCCCGTCTTTAAACCTTCCACAATGATGGATGCTCCAATGATGGGCTCGTTGTCTTCTGACGAGATAACTGTACCGGAAACTTGTGTTTGCGCCATCGCTATTCCTGCACTTAGGAAGAACGAGACTAGAAACAGCATAAGTCTTTTTTCCATAAAATCTCTCATTTAATTAATAATTAATACAACAATTTACAAGTTTCTATTTACAATAGTTTATGTGGTAACATAGAAATGTTCTATTTTCAAAGAGAGTTGGTGCAGCCGAGAGCAGCTGTCCTTATATATATTCTGTTGGTCTTCTTCTTGTTCTATTTGCCTGATAGGTGTATTTTGGTTCTATATCTTGCGATTATAGCATTGGTACAATATATGATTTACGTTTGCAAAAATAACAATTGTTATCTTAAACACCAAAATAATGTGATGATTTATTACATATAGGCATAAAAATGTTTGTTTATGTTAGTTTTATGCTGTTTTGATTTGCGCTGTCTTTTTTATGGTTTATTGGGCGCGAACCTCTGTGTTTAAGAGACTAGAGGGTTTGTTTTGTGTGTTAGTAATATGATATTTTATGTTCTCTTTCGTTTTCTTTTCTGACCTCTTAGTTGCTTTTGTGTTTGTGCAAATGCGCTAAGTGTTGCACAAAATTGCTGGTATAAAGGTTCAAGAACCTTGTTTTCTTGTTTTGAGTAATAATATTTTACAAACTTTGTTCGTTGTGTGCATTCTTCTAGAAGCAAAAAATGCTGTGCCAAAGGTGGGCAAATGATGCCCGTGAGGCGATTTTTGGGCTCTGTTTTGGTGTAAGTGCTTGTGTGATGGCATATTACGTGTTTGAATGTTTTTTGCAAATAACAGTTCGTGTGTTTGTGTGTTTTTGCCTCGTTGTTGCTCCTTATGGTGGTAAAATAGTAGGGAGAAATTGACGAATAATTGCTAGTTATGGTGTAAATACTTGATTAGTAGTGAGTTAGTGGGCGAGGTATAAATCTCCATGTAGTGGAATGTAAGTTGCAAGTTGGTGTTAGGAGTGTGGTTTTTTCAAAGGGTTGGTTTGCATGTTTATGATGTAATGGTTGTAAAATGCAGCAAATAGACTTGCGTTTTGTAGGAGATAGCGCTGCGTTTAGCACGAGATAGCACTGCGTTTTGCACGAGATAGCACTGCGTTTTGTAGGAGATAGTACTACGATTTGTTGGAAATAGCAGTGTTTTGTCTTGCTTTTTACGACTTCTGCAACTATATGCAAAATACCCCTTTTAATACTCCGTTTTATGCAATCTACTGGAGAGTGGGTTGTAAAAACGTAGTGAAAATGTGTTAATTTATTGGCGGAATAATTTACAAAATGGTAAGGCAGGCTGCAAAGCGTGCAAAAGCGAGACTAAGTGCTTTGCTTAAGAAAGCGGCTAGTGGTTGTGCTCAATGATGTAATGGGATGTTGCGGCTTTGTTTTGCGAAGATAAAGCCGAATGTAAGTGGGTGTTTGCTTGGTATTAGCGTTTTAGTTCAAATAAGTGGTAAGTGGTTTAACCACCGATTGGGGGTAAAGACTATGTTAAGGATGGGTAAAGGTTATGGAGGTGATGGTCAATGACTATGTTGTACAAACATTCAATGGCTTTATTATGCACAAGCCCCAGCCCTCCATACGGCGTAGAGGGGTGGGGCAGGGTTGATGGTTGCTTGCTTGTCAAACGGTGGTTGCCGGGCAAGTGTTGGTTGTTTCTCGTTAAGAGATGGCTGCTTGCTTGTTAAGCTTGGGGTTACTTGCTCTGCTTCTGTTCTAGCATAGGCAGATAGGCGCCATATCCCTGTGCCTCCATTTGCTCTTTAGGCACAAAACGGAGCGAGGCACTGTTGATGCAATAGCGCAAACCACCACGTTCGCGTGGGCCATCGTTGAACACATGCCCCAAGTGGGCGTTGCCTTTTGCCGATCGCACTTCGGTGCGAACCATGCCATGCGAGCGGTCTTCGCTGTTGTTGAGCACGCTGTTGTCGATGGGTTTAGAGAAAGCGGGCCATCCGCAGCCCGAATTAAACTTGTCGGTAGAGAGGAAAAGGGGTTGGCCCGTGGTTACATCCACGTAGATGCCTTCGCGAAATTCGGCATCGTATTCGTTGTCGAAAGGCTTTTCGGTGGCGCCGTTCTGTGTTACCTCGTATTGTAGGGGTGTGAGTTTGCTTCGTAGTTCTTCGTTGGAGGGTTTGGTGTATTGCTTTGTCACCGTATTTTTTTTATTGGCATTACGAGCCATGTCGAACAAAGCCTGTGGCAGATGGCAATAGCCTGTGGGATTTTTCTCCAAATAGTCTTGGTGATAATCCTCGGCATCATAGAAATTTTTTAGTGGCAGCACCTCCACTTGCAATGGTTGTTGGTGCTGTTTGGCCACCTTTTCCATTTCGGCCATAATCAAAGGCAGGTCGTTTTTGTTGGTGTAGTAAATGCCAGTGCGATATTGTGTGCCCACGTCGTTGCCCTGTTGGTTGAGCGATGTGGGGTTAATCGACTTGAAATAGAGTTGCAGTAGCAGTGTAAGGGGTAGTCGTTCGGGGTCGTAGGCCACGCGAACAGCCTCGGCAAAGCCCGTTTTGTCGGTGCACACTTCTTGGTACGAGGGATTTTTACCATGCCCGTTGGCATATCCCGTTTGTGTTTCTAGCACGCCATCTATCTGCTTAAGATAGTGTTCTGTTCCCCAAAAGCATCCGCCAGCGAGGTATATTTCTGCTTTTGTGTTCATTGTTTGTACTTTATTTTCTTTAATTTTACTATTGCCTGAGCAGCATATCACAAGCGCGCATATTGCTGTTATAGCTATTTTTAATGTGAGTCTACTCATCTCTTTGTTGTTTTTTGTTGCTACAAAGCTATACATTTTTAGGCTAAGAGCCAAAGAAAATGGCACTTTTTAAAGGTGTGCGAAGAAAAAATGCTATCTTTGCATATTAGCTTTATGGCATGGCGAGTGAGTTATGTGGCTGTGCAATGTGGCTTTTAAATCATGGCTTATGGCAGAAAACGTACTTATACGGCAGGCCACGACGGCCGACATTGACACTGTGATGCTGCTCTTAGAACTAGGAAGGCAACGTATGGAGGCCTCGGGTAATAGGCATCAGTGGACTGTGGGCTATCCGCGGCGTGATACTGTTGAAGAAGATGTGCGTAGAGGGCAGTGTTATGTGATGGAGATGGCGGGGATATTGGTGGCCACTTTTGTGCTGGCGCAAGGGCCCGACCCCACTTATGCGCGCATCTGGCATGGGCAATGGATAGACAATGAGCAGCCTTACAGTGTGATACATCGCATGGCTGCACGGCCCACAATGCACGGTGTGTTTGCGCTTGTGATGCAATTTTGCAAGCGCATGGCCACAAATTTGCGCATCGACACGCATCAAGACAATGCTTCCATGTTGCACAACATTCGCAAACATGGTTTTGAATATTGTGGCGTGATACACGTTGGCGATGGCAGTGAGCGCCTGGCTTTTCAATGGATGGATAAAGATAAACCCTAAAAAATAGATAAGATGAAAAAAATTTTTATGCTTAATAAGATGCTTGTTGGACTGATGCTGATGGCGTTGGCCATGCTGGCACAGCCTGTTTGGGCACAACACGACTTTAGTAAACCGCGCAAATTGTATGGATATGGATTAGATCAGCGCTATGTTTATTTTGAAGGGCGCCTGATGAGTGGGGCAGATGCACGCTCGTTTGAATATCTAGGGCATGGCTATGCGCGCGACCGCCGGTCGGTGTATTATTGTGGCGAGGTGCTCAAGGGAGCCAATCCGCGCACGTTTCGTGTGCTGGGCGATGCCGAGGAGCAGCCCGCAGTGATTGTGTCAGACCGTGTTACGCCTAGTAACGACCAGCGTGGAATGGCCGATTGGGAAAGTTTCCCGGCCGAAATGCTACCTGGTAACAACCTGGGTTTTGGTTATTCTAAAACCGATTACGATGTGTATTATCTGGGAAAGAAAATCAATGCCTCTATCGCCAGCTTTAGAGTGCTGAACTTTGGCTATGCCAAGGATGCGTTTAACATTTTCTTCCAGGGCGTAGAGGTTAGGGGTGCCTCCAACAGTTCGTTTAAAGTGCTGCTCGATGGTTATGCCAAAGACTCTTTTAGTGCCTACTATTGTGGCGAAGAAATACCCAATTGCAATGTGCGACGCTTTGAATGCATGGGCAACGGAGTGGCACGCGACAATATGAATAAGTATTATTTAGGAAAAAAAGTGGAGTGGTAACGGGGCGGCTTTGTACCCAATCGCATCACAATGAAGGGCATGGTAGGCGCCAGGGAGCGCTGTTGTGCTGTGCCTATGTATCAAAAAATTAGGATAACAAGAAAGAAACATGAAGAAAATATTAAACATGTTGCTACCCAACGTGCAACAAAATTGCAGTACAGCCGCCTTGTTGTTGGTGGCTCGTGTGGTATTCGCGCTTTTGTTGGCCTCGCATGGCTTGCAAAAACTTGAAGGATTTGAGCAGATGTCGGCCCATTTCCCCGATCCCTTGGGAGTGGGCAGCAGCCTATCGCTCGCGTTAGCCATCTTTGGCGAATTGGTTTGCTCGGTGGCATTGGTGTTTGGTGTGCTTAGTAGGCTGGCTTTATTGCCTATGATATTTACTATGTGTGTGGCCTTTTTTGTGGCGAATGGCGGTTCGATAGCAGAGGGCGAATTGGCATTTGTTTATCTAGTGGTGTTTGTTCTGCTGTTCTTTGCAGGTCCTGGACGCTTCTCGGTAGACGGCTGGTTGGCTAAAAAGCTGGCTTAAAAAATAAGATAGCGAGGACAAACGCGAAACAAAGTATCGCGTTTACCCCCGCTTTTTGATAACAAAATGGGGTTAAGCAGGTAAAGCAAGCTTATATTGTTAACCCAACTCACAACGTAAAATCCATCAACAACGTTCTACACGATGATAGAACATCAATTAGTCTTGATCATTGCGCTCATTTTGGCCATTTGTTTATTGATTATGGTGAGTCAGCGCGTAAAAGTGGCCTATCCCATTATGCTTGTATTGGGTGGTGTGGCAATGAGTTTCATTCCCGGCATGCCCCGTTTCAATATCAATCCCGACTTGATATTCCTTGTGTTTTTGCCACCTATACTGTACGAAGCGGCGTATTACAACTCGTGGAAAGAACTGTGGCGATGGCGCAGGATAATAGGTTCGTTTGCCTTTATTGTGGTGTTTATCACGGCCCTTGTTGTGGGATTTATAGCCAACACCTTTATTCCGGGTTTCTCGGTGGCCCTTGGTTTTTTGTTGGGTGGCATTGTTTCGCCCCCCGATGCCGTGTCGGCAGCCACCATTATGAAATTTGTAAAGGTGCCAAGGCGTATATCGGCCATTCTGGAAGGCGAGAGTTTGTTCAACGATGCCAGTTCGCTCATCATCGTTAAGTTTGCCCTTATTGCCATAGGGACAGGTCAATTTGTGTGGTATCAAGCAGCAACATCCTTTATATGGATGGTGATTGGTGGCGCTGGAGTGGGCGTGCTGCTGTCGTATGTGCTTATTAAGTTGCACAAATGGCTGCCCATGGACGAGAATATCGACACGATGTTCACCATTCTTAGCCCGTATGTGATGTATATTTCTGCCGAAACCGTTGAGGCATCAGGCGTGTTGGCCGTGGTGAGTGGTGGGCTTTACTTCAGTTATCGCCGCATACTAATCGTTGGTTCGTCGTCGAGATTGCGTTCCGAGCATGTGTGGAACTTCCTTATTTTCTTGCTCAATGGTATGGCATTTTTGCTTATCGGACTGGATTTGCCCGAGATAATGACCGGTTTGAAAGAAGATAGCGTGAGTCTTTGGATGGCAACAGCCTACGGTTTGCTCATCACCATGGCACTAGTGGTTATCCGTATGGGTGCGGCTTTCAGTGCAGTGTTTATCACACGCTTTATGAGTAAGTTTATTACGGTGGCCGATGCGCGCCCTCAAGGTATCTCTGGACCCTTCATTTTGGGCTGGACAGGCATGCGCGGAGTGGTGTCGCTGGCTGCAGCTTTGTCTATTCCGCTGTATATTCCAGACACGCAAATAGCTTTTCCCGAACGAAGTTTGGTGCTCTACATCACGTTTATGGTGATAACCCTCACGCTAATATTCCAAGGATTGACGCTTCCCGTGCTGCTCAAGAAGGTGAAACTGCCCAATTACGACGACCATTTGCCCCACGAAGAAACCCAACGCATCATCCGAATAGGTATGGCACAGGCCAGTCTTGACTTTCTGGAGCGCAACAATATGTGCGAAGATATACCCCATTCGGCGGTGTTAAACAATCTGGTGAACCACTGGAACGAGCTGTTGGAAAGTGAAGGGAGCGCCACACTCTACGATGAGGTGGTGCGAAAAACCTATCGCGAGATACTTGAAGAGCAACGATTGTGGTTGAACAAGCTTAACAACGAAAACGAAAGAGTGGACGAGGAACTTGTGAGACACTTTATTCATCGCATCGACTTGGAAGAAGAACGCCTATTGAAAGAGTAAAACACAAGGCACAGATGTAGAAAATAAGCTTAGAAGAGGTTGTATTTTAATGCTATTGTCCTAACTTTGCAAACAAGATGTGGCAAAATCTGTGTTACTTGCCATAGCATGTGGCCTTGTTTTGCTGCATGCTGTGTGGTATTGAACATCGCCATTTAAAACATTAAGATATGGAAAAAACAAGTTTGCTAAAACAATTGTCGCAACTGTGTGTGGTGGTTGCCATCGTTATAACCTTGTATAGCGTGCTTACAAAACAGGTTGTAACCTGCCATTTTGCCTTCCCCTTTGGGGTGGATTTCAACCTTTCGCCCCATGTACTGTGGATAATTGTGGGCATGCAGCTGTTGCTTTACCTGCTCATCACCAAAATACGAATGACCAGTTATCGCATTAACAGCAAACGATTTGAAATAGTACAGACAGAAGAAAACATGCAACTGATGCACCAATTCAGAGAAAGATTGCTCTTAACCGTTAACTTGGTGCTGCTTTATATGGTGTTAAGTTTTGCAGGCATGGTGCCATTCACGATATTTTTGCCCAATTTGTTGTTGGCAATCATCGGCATAATGCTTGTAAAACTGCTATACACGATATGGAAAAATAGTCAAAATCCATAGCCACACATCCCCTTTTTATGTTATTTTGCAGCGTGGCTTAGAGCCAGTTGCACAATTTTGCGTAACTTTGCAGTCGCAAATAGGCCTTGTCTGCCCACAAACAACAGCTGTGGGCAGTGCAGGGCGCATGCGCATATACAATATTAACAGATACACAAACAATAAAATTATGGCATATCTTTTTTCGTCTGAGTCGGTTTCAGAAGGTCATCCTGACAAGGTTTCCGACCAAATATCCGACGCATTGGTAGACCAATTCTTGGCCTACGACGACGAAGCGCACTGCGCAATAGAAACATTTGTAACCACAGGTCAAGTGGTTATCATGGGCGAAGTGCGTTCCGATTCGTACATCGACCTGCAGACTATCGCTCGCAACACCATCAATCGCATAGGTTACACCAAATCGGAATATCAATTCGACGGCAATTCGTGTGGTGTGCTCACCGCTATTCACGAACAAAGCGACGACATCAACCGTGGAGTTAGTCGCGAAGAAGCCGAAGAACAGGGTGCTGGCGACCAAGGAATGATGTTTGGTTACGCCACCAACGAAACCGAAAACTACATGCCTCTGTCGTTAGACCTGGCCCACTTGTTGATGATTACGCTGGCCGAGATAAGGAAAGAGGGCAAAGAGATGACTTATTTGCGCCCCGACTCAAAGAGTCAGGTGACGGTGGAATACTCCGACGACGGACAACCCGTGCGCATCGACACTATCGTGGTGAGCACTCAGCACGACGATTTTGGTCCCGACGACGACCAGATGCTCGCAAAGATTAAGGCCGATGTGCTCAGTGTGCTGATGCCTCGCGTGAAAGCGCAGATAACAAGCCCCAAAGTGCTGGCTCTTTTCAACGATGATATCAAGTATTTTGTTAACCCCACAGGTAAATTTGTTATCGGTGGCCCTCACGGCGACACAGGTTTGACAGGCCGAAAAATAATCGTAGACACCTACGGCGGTAAGGGAGCACACGGCGGAGGCGCCTTCTCGGGCAAAGACCCAAGTAAGGTAGACCGCTCTGCTGCTTATGCTGCGCGCCACATTGCCAAGAATATGGTGGCAGCAGGTGTGGCCGATGAGATGCAGGTTCAGGTGAGTTATGCCATCGGTGTGGCCAAACCCGTTAACATCTATGTAAACACTTACGGCCGAAGTAAGGTGAAATTCACCGATGGCGAAATAGCACAAAAGGTGGCCGAACTGTTCGACTTGCGCCCAAAAGCCATCGAACGCACCCTTAAACTGCGCCAACCCATCTACACTGAGACAGCCGCTTACGGGCATATGGGCAGGAAAAACGAGGTGGTGAAGAAGACTTTTACCAGTCGTTATCACGAAACAAAGGTGATGGAGGTGGAGTTGTTTACCTGGGAAAAGCTCGATCGCGTAGCCGATATCAAGAAAGCGTTCGGTCTTTAATCGCTTGCAGCATGCCCCGATGCCCATAGCTTAACAGCATAGACGGTTAGCGGGGCATGCCTTGCCCTTATCATATAATGTATCCTTGTAGGTCAACGCTTTGTTAATGCCACGAGGCGCAAGCCACGAGCAAAGAAAAGGCCTGCAATATCATTCCTAACACATCCCAACAAGCCCACTCCGAAACGTGCTCAAACCCGTTAAAGAACTACATTATATCGCCTCTGCCGACACCACGGCAACCGAAACCGCCTTAGTAGACAGCGCAAAGGCGGCTAAACCCAAGGTGCTAACACCCAAGGAGGTGCTTAGTTGGTTGCCCTATGACGCCACTCCCGAGCAGCAAGATTCGGCCATTCAGGCGCATTTTAAGCCCGGACCCATCAATTGGAGCGAGCGTCCCGACACGCTTCACCTACCGGGACACGCGGTGGGAAAGGATGTACGCATCGTGGATTTGCCACTATATTATCGCGAATCGTTTTTCTCGAAGAGCCATTTTTATCATCCCGAGCTTCCCGCTGGTAGGCCCGGCGTGGCTGGCGACCCCGTTCCTTACACCATTGCTAGCGACAATTTGCTCACCTCGTTGCTGCTAGCGTGCTTCATGTTAGGCTGTGTGGCCTTTGCTCAGTCGCGCGATTTCATCTTCCGACAGGTGAAACACTTCTTCCGAGTGCGCAACGAAGGAACATCCGAAATAGCCGAAACAACGGGCGAAATACGCTTCCAGGTGTTCTTGGCCGTACAAACAAGCTTGCTCTATGCCATCCTTTTCTTCCTTTATCTGCGACACCAGCGCATCGAAACCTTTATTGCCGAGCAGTTTGTTGTTATCGGGATACTGGCCGCTTTGGTGGCAGGCTACTTCCTTTTAAAGACCTTTGCACATTGGTTTGTGGGCTGGGTGTTCTTTGGAAAACGCAAAAACACACAGTGGCTCAAGTCTTATCTCTTCCTTGTTTCATCGCAAGGCGTATTGCTTTTGCCACTGGTAATGTTGCAAGCCTACTTCGAACTGAGCATGCAAAGCAGTATAATCTATGTGGCCAGCGTGTTAGGGGCAAGCAAGTTGCTGTCGTTTTACAAGACCTACCTTATCTTTTTCCGTAAAAAAGGCCCTTTTCTGCAGATTTTTTTGTACTTTTGCGCTCTCGAAATTGTGCCTTTGTTCGCCCTATGGGGCGTATTAACAATAGCCTCCAATTATTTGAAAATCAATTTTTAAGAAAGTAGATGGTAAAAAAGATATTAATATCTCAACCCAGACCGACGAGTGATAAGTCGCCCTACTTCGATATAGAGAGAGAGTATGGCGTTGATTTGGTGTTCCGACCCTTTGTACAGGTAGAGGGCATTACGTCAAAAGAGTTTCGCCAACAAAAGGTAAGTATTCCCAATTACACGGCAATCGTGTTCACGTCGCGCCACGCAATCGACCACTTTTTTACGCTGGCCAAAGAGTTGCGCGTTACTATTCCCGAGACACTAAAGTATTTTTGTGTAACCGAAACAATTGCATTGTACATCCAAAAATACGTGCAATATCGCAAACGTAAAGTGTTTTTCGGTACAACGGGCAAGATGGAAGACTTGCTGCCCACCATGGCAAAGCACAAACAAGAGAAGTATCTCGTGCCAATGAGCGACAACCATAACGACGATATCGCCAAACTGCTCGACTCGAAGAAGTTAAATCACACCGAATGCGTGATGTATAGAACCATCACCAACGACTTTACGCCCGAAGAAATTAAGAACTTCGATTACGATATGCTCATCTTCGTGAGTCCCACGGGGGTGAAATCGTTTGTTAAAGACTTCCCTAACTTCAAGCAGGGCGACGTTCGTATAGGCACTTTTGGTCCTGCAACGTCGAAAGCTATCGTGGATGAGGGCTTGAGACTCGACTTCCAAGCTCCTTCGAAAGAGTATCCATCGATGTCGGGGGCGCTCAAAGCCTACCTCGACGAACATAAGTAAGGCGCCTTGTTGGCATGATGACTACACTTGCCTCATGCCAAAAGGGCGTGCCCTACACACTATTGGCTCGCGTGCTTGCAACTTAAGGCTAGCACTAAAAGCCAAACCCCAACTCCAAACACCAGTAACATGCCAGCAACGGTAACACAAAAGCTCAGTAAACAAGAACGTGCCTGTGGCAAAAAGCTCACCGAGGCACTCTTCTGTGGTGCTAATAGCCGTTCGTTTGCTGCCTTCCCCTTGAGGGTTGTTTATCTGGTGCAACCGCTATTGCAGGCCGAAAACCCCGAAAAAGCAGCCGCACAAATGATGGTGAGCGTGCCAAAAAGGAAGTTTAAACATGCTGTCGACCGCAATAGGGTGAAGAGACAGCTACGCGAAGCCTTTCGAAAAAACAAGCACTTGCTTTACGATAAACTGCCAGAAGGGCAACAACTCACGATGGGTTTTCTCTGGCTCGACCATGTTCACCATGCTTCGGCCGTGGTTGAGGCTAAGGTTCAAAACCTTTTACGACGCATAGGAGAAAGCTTATGAATGCCCTTCGCTCCTTT
The DNA here is from genome assembly GCF_937990675.1 of Hoylesella shahii. NCBI lineage: Bacteria > Pseudomonadati > Bacteroidota > Bacteroidia > Bacteroidales > Prevotellaceae > Hoylesella > Hoylesella shahii. Next base: position 30,837 of record NZ_CALKQY010000059.1, read on the forward strand.
TTAGTGCTGCTTAGGCGAGTGGCCGTGTGGCTCTTGCTGTTGCCTATTCGCTTCTATCAGTTGGCCATTTCGCCCTATACGCCTCCCGCTTGTAGGTTTACACCCACTTGTTCTGAGTATGCCAAGCAGGCCATTATTAAGCATGGGCCGTTTAAAGGATTGGCCATGGCCGTGTGGCGACTGCTTAGATGCAATCCCTGGGGTGGCAGTGGGTACGACCCAGTGCCGTGAAATACAAACCCCAAGCCTGTAACAAGGCTTCTAATTCGTGAACTAACAAAACTCGTTTACGCGTTAACTTGCGAACTAATAAACCTGTTTACTCGTTAACTTGTCAACTAGTAATAACCATTTCATAAATCCCGATGAAGAAAAATTTTGTAGAAGAACTAAGATGGCGCGGCATGTTGGCCCAAATTATGCCAGGTACTGAAGAACTGTTGCAAAAAGAAACCGTGACCGCTTATTTGGGAACCGACCCCACAGCCGACTCTTTGCACATCGGGCATCTTGCCGGTATCATGATGCTTAGGCACTTGCAGATGTGCGGACACAAACCTATCATACTCGTGGGAGGTGCTACTGGTATGATTGGAGACCCCTCGGGCAAGAGCATGGAACGTAACTTGCTCGATGCACAAACACTATATCACAACCAAGAATGCATCAAAGCGCAGGTGGCTAAGTTTCTCGACTTCAACGCTGAGGGCGATAACGCTGCCGAAATGGTGAACAACTACGACTGGATGAAGGACTTTTCGTTCCTTGATTTCGCGCGTAAGGTGGGCAAACACATCACCGTTAACTACATGATGGCGAAAGATAGCGTTAAAAAACGCCTTAATGGCGATGCTAGAGACGGTCTTTCGTTCACCGAATTTACTTACCAATTGCTGCAAGGTTACGACTTTCTTCACCTCTACGAAACCAAAGGTTGCAAGCTACAACTTGGTGGTAACGACCAATGGGGCAACATGACAACTGGTGCAGAGCTTATTCGTCGCACCTTAGGTGTTGAAGCCGAGGCCTATGCTCTTACCTGTCCGCTCATCACTAAGGCCGACGGAACAAAGTTTGGCAAAACAGAAAGCGGAAATATTTGGCTCGATGCTAAGCGCACTTCGCCTTATATGTTCTACCAATTCTGGCTCAATGTGAGCGATGCCGATGCCGAACGCTATATTAAGATTTTCACTTCGCTGGATAAAGACACGATTGATGCCTTGATTGCTGAGCAGAACGAAGACCCAGGACGTAGACCTTTGCAAAAGCGTTTGGCCGAAGAAGTAACGGTAATGGTTCATTCGCAGGCTGCTCTTGAACAGGCTATGGAGGCCAGCAACATCCTTTTTGGAAAAGCCACTAAGGAAAGTTTGCTTAAACTCGACGAACAAACGCTGCTCGATGTCTTCGAAGGCGTGCCTCATTACGAAATGGATAAGTCGCTGCTTGGCCAACAAGCTATCGAACTTTTCACACGCGAGGATGTGCCTGTGTTTGCTAGCAAGGGCGAAATGCGTAAGCTGGTGCAGGGCGGAGGCGTGTCGCTCAACAAGGAAAAGCTGGCTGCTGCCGACTATCTTGTTACTGCCGACGACCTTATTGATGGCAAATATTTACTGGTGCAGCGCGGTAAGAAAAACTATTACCTGCTCATCGTGAAATAATACACCCTGGCATTGGTCTCTAACGACCAATGTGCAAGGCTAACGAACATAAAAATTTGGGCATTCGCAAGTGGTATTCCACCTTGCGAATGCCCAATTTTTATGCCTTAAAGGCTAGCCTGTAGTGGCTGTTATGCCTCCACTCGACGTGTACCCATGCGAGCTTCAACCACGTTAACCACGTAGTCGGCCAGCTTTTCGCACTCGTTAATAATGTCCATATACATCGTTCCCACGTTGTAAGTGTATTCGTGGTTGTTGATGTCGAACACGTTTTGCGTACGCAATTGCGTGCGATAATTGTTGATTTCTGTTTCGATATTAAACGAGCGGTTAACGTCTAGATGCTCTTTACGTCCGCGAATGATAACATTCATCTGCGACAGACTATCGTCGGTGAGTTCAAACATCTGATGTATGCGCTCGTATTGCTTCTCAGTAAAGTCTTCTTTCGAGTTCACCAGTCGGCTAATGGTGCGTGCTAGGTTGTAACAGCTGTCGCCAATACTTTCTAACTCGGTAATCTCGCGCATCATATCGCGTATCTTAGCCTTGGTATCGTCGCTCAAGTGGGCATCGCTCACGGCGCTAAGATACTTTGCAATTTCTTGCTCCATGTTGTCAGAAATGTTTTCATACTTCTCGATACGCGTGTAAAGCTTCACAAACTCCGATTCGTCGTGTGTGCTAAGCAGTTCGCGCACCATGCCAAACATCCGTTGCATGCGTTCTGCAAAGCTGCTAATTTCTTTTTGAGCCTCGAGCACAGAAAGCTCGGGAGTTTTCATAATGCCAGCTTGTATGAAACGCAAACGGAAGTCTTCTTCTTCGTCTTTCTTGCCCGACTTGATTATCCAACACACAATCTTCTCTATCTGGGGGATGAACCAGATAAGAATTCCCGTATTAAAGAGGTTGAAAAAAGTGTGGAACATGGCCAGGATAATGGGCAATGTTTTTGCCAAATCGGTGGCGCTGGGCGCGGCTGCTGTGGGGTCGTAGCCCACAAGGCGGCATATCATGTTCACGAAGGGATAGAAGAATATCAGTACCCAAATCACACCAAACACGTTAAACACTAAGTGGGCCATGGCTGTGCGGCGAGCTTGCACGTTAGAACCAAGCGCCACGAGGTTGGCTGTTCCTGTGGTTCCGATGTTCTCGCCCATAACCAATGCAATGCCAAGATATATGGGTAGCACGCCCGTGGTGCAAAGAAGGATGGTGATAGCCATCACTGCTGCCGACGATTGCACGATAAGGGTGATGATTGTGCCTATCAACAAGAAGATGAGTATAGAGAAATAGCTGTTTACATCAAACGAACTAAAAAAGTCGATAGCGGCCTGGTTGTGTTGCAAATCGAGCGATTTGCCTGTGTCGCTAAGCAAAACAAGACTGTAAAACAAAAAGGCTATACCAAAAAGGAAGTCGCCTTTATATCGCTGTTTGCGATTGTAGATAAGCATAATACCCACCATGAAAGCTGGGAAAACAAAGCTAGTGAGGTCTATAGAGAAGCCCAACGACATAATCCAAGCCGTTAGCGTGGTACCAATGTTGGCACCCATAATCACCGATATGGCCTGGGCCAACGTGAGCAAGCCTGCATTTACAAACGAAACGGTCATCACCGTGGTGGCCGTAGACGACTGAACGGCGCTCGTAATCAGCGTTCCTGTTAGCATGCCTGTAAAGCGGTTGGTGGTCATTGCACCCAAAATGTGGCGCAACTGGGGACCTGCCATCTTCTGTAATGCTTCACTCATTATCTTCATACCATAAATGAGCAATGCAAGCGAACCCGCAATCTTAAAAATAAAAACCAGATAATTGCTTGTATCCATAAATAAACTTTAATGTGGTGGCTTACTCTTGTGACTTTGAAATATATTCTTTAACTTTACACTCACTAAATTCTTAATGTAGCTAAGCATGAAACAGTTCATCCAAATACGATGCAAAAATAATAAAAAAACCGCAAAGGTTGCTATCGGAAGCACACTTTATGATGTTTTTCATGAATTAAATCTTGATATGCCTTACGGGCCAGTAAATGCCAAAGTGAATAACAAGATTGAAGGTATGCATTATCGACTTTATCACAATAAGGATATTGAGTTTCTTGATTTGCATTCGCCCTCGGCCCTGCGCACTTATACGCGCACGCTCTTTTTTGTGCTTTGTAAAGCCGTGCGCGACCTATATCCGCACTCGCGCGTGGTGATTGACATCCCCGTGAGCAATGGTTATTATGTGGATTTAGACATCCAACGACCCATAACGCCCGATGATGCCAACGCCATTAGGCTGCGAATGCAAGAGATTGTGGAGGCACGCATGCCCATATCGCGACACGAAACCACCACCGAGGCCGCCATAGAAATGTTTAAAAAGGTGGGCGACGAGTCGAAAGTGCGATTACTCGAAACTGTTGGCTCGCTCTACACCACTTATTATCAGCTTGATAAGTATGTGGATTTTTATTATGGTTCGCTGCTAACCAACACGCGCGAACTGCGACTCTTTGGACTTGAACCTTACTACGATGGACTGTTGCTGCGCGTTCCTTCTAGTGCCGACCCCTCTAAACTGGGCGAACTGGTGACACAAGATAAGATGTTCGAGATTTTTAAAGAGCATCACCGATGGCAACAAATTCTAGGCATTCGCACCGTGGGCGACTTTAATCACGCTGTTGCTAATGGGTTGAGTGCCGACATGGTGCATGTGTCGGAGGCTTTGCAAGAAAAAAAGATTGCTCGCATTGCCGATGAAATTGCGGCTAGACCCAAAGTGCGAATGGTGTTGCTGGCCGGACCGTCGTCGTCGGGTAAAACCACCACCTGCAAACGCCTCTCGGTGCAACTGCTGGCCAATGGCATTAAACCCGTACAAATATCGTTAGACGATTATTTTGTTAACCGCGAACAGACTCCAAGAGACGAAAACGGGGAGTACGATTACGAAAGCTTGTACTCGCTGAACATTGCTTTGCTTAATCAACACCTCGCCGCTCTCTTCCGTGGTGAAGAAGTGCAGATGCCGAAATACAACTTTGTGGAGGGTAAAAGCGAACCTACTGGCAAACTGCTGCACCTGCCACAAGACAGTGTGCTGGTGGTGGAAGGCATTCATGCGCTTAACCCCGAACTTACTTCGCTCATCCCCGATGAACAAAAGTATAAGGTGTATGCCTCGGCACTAACAACCATCTTGCTAGACGACCATAATTATATCCCCACAACCGATAACCGACTGCTTAGACGCATTGTGCGCGACCATAAATATCGCGGTGTGTCGGCTGCCGAAACCATTAAACGTTGGCCCAGTGTGCGCGCTGGCGAAACCAAATGGATTTTCCCTTATCAGGAAGAGGCCGATGCTATGTTTAATACGGCCATGCTTTTCGAACTGGCTATTATCAAAACACAGGCCGAACCGCTGCTTGAGCAGGTGCCAGAAAATAGCGATGAATATTCTGAAGCCTATCGCCTTCGCAAATTCTTGCGCTATTTTGCCCCCATGCCCTTCCATCAATTGCCACCAACTTCTTTGCTACGCGAGTTTTTGGGCGGTAGTTCGTTTAGTTATTAACGCTTTAAAACTTGTGCGTTAAGGTGTAAATACTGGTGGCACACAAGCAAGGACAGGCCAATTACATTGTGCGGCCTTGTCTTTGCTTGTGTGTTTTGTGGGCTTGCTTGTTTGTTTTGTGTTGCATTGCTTGTCTTTGTGGGCTGGTTACTGGGTGGTTTGTTGTATTGTTGGCTGCTAACTTGTAGGCCATTAGTAGGTTAGCAACATTTTCTTTTCTTGAAAAAATGCATTAACGAGCAATCCTCATTGTCTAGCGAGCCACATCGACCTGTAAATAGCGCCAACTCATTCGCACTCCATCTTCTTTATACATTCTTTTTTGTAAAATAATATTACTAGATTTTAACATTGTGAGTGCCAACTCCATTCACTAAGTTGGAAATGGCTCGCTTTTTACCGCGTATTTTTTAAGTTTGTAAATCCTTGATTGGTAGAATGTTAGGGTTGTTTTTGGGTGAAACATCCCTCTTTTGAGGCATTATGTCCACTCAAAACTAAGTAAAGGCAAACCATCAACAAATAATACCGTTTTCTTAACAAGCATTCAAAAGGCTAATACAAGCCTCTAATCGTGTGATTTTACGTTTAAGTGATTGAATAGTAAGGGTTTAAGTGGAATTTGTGTGTTTTTTAAGTCGCAAAAAGCCACTAAAAACTTTGCAAATAGCAGCAAATAGCATTGCGTTTTGTAGGAGTTAGCATCGCGTTTTGTAGGAGATAGCATTGCGTTTAGCACGAGTTAGCACTGCGTTTTGTAGGAGTTAGCAGTGTAAAATGGTGTATTTAGGCTTCCATTATTTGCGCTTTATATTACATTTTGCGCTTCAAAATAGGGTAATACCATTTTTTTTGCGAAGCGAATTTTCTGCCCAAATTACCCAAATAGAACGCCCAAAAGGTGCTTTTTGCTAAAAAACTGCCCAAAGTAGGTGCAGAACCTTGCCAAAAAATCGCCCTTTTCGCCCCAAAATTCTCCTTTTTGTGCTGGTTGTACTTCTAGATTGGCGCTTGCGATGATTGTGTCTTGTAAAGAAAAGATACGCTTTAAACTTTCCAAACCCTCCTTGTGTGCTTGTGTTTAGGGTATATTTATCCAGCGTGCGTTGTGTGGTTTATAGATACAATCAATGCAATAATAGAAAGAACCGTTTTTTGGTATTGGGCGTAATGCCTAACTTTGCAATCGAAAAGACAAGGATACATAATCACAATTATAAATATAGAAAGGAACAAAAAGATGAGTACATTAAAGTATTTAGGATTAGACGAAAAGAAGGTTCAACCCGTAGTAGAAGGTTTGTCGCAGCTTTTGGCCGACTTCCAGGTGTTTTATGCCAATCTTCGCGGCTTGCACTGGAATGTTAAAGGCAAACGTTTTTTCTCGTTGCATGCCAAGTACGAAGAACTTTATAACGACGCCGCAGAAAAGATAGACGAGATTGCAGAGCGCCTTTTGCAACTGGGAGCAACACCCGAAAACCGCTTTAGCGAATATCTTAAGGTGAGTTCGATTAAAGAAACAGGCAATCAACCTACTGGTAAAGAGGGCGTTGAAACTGTGCTCGACAATCTTAGCAACCTGATTAAGCAAGAACGCGAACTGAGCAAACTGGCTTCTGAAATTGACGATAACGCTACTGTTGGCTTGATTGACGGATTTCTTGAGGGTCAAGAGAAAACTGTTTGGATGCTTGTTTCGTTCTTAGATAAGAGCTACAAAAAGTAAAACATAGGGCTCGAAATGGGCCGAAGCCATACGCATGGCGTGCTTTGCCACCCTTGTGTATATAGGTTAAAAACGCTGGGCAGCGACCTTGTCAAAAGGGTCGCTGTCTTTTTATGCCCTTTATAAGGGCGCAAGTGTGGCTGTTGCAGAGTGGGTGTTTGGATGTTGTGAGCAAGGGGTCGCCAGTGTCTCATATATTGTGAGACTGGCGCCTTGTAATAAGTGTTTTTGTACGCATGTTATTGATTGATAATTGTTTACGAGCGGTTGTTGGATTATGTTAAAGGCCAGCGAGCTGGTCTAAAATTCAATATATTTGCTTATCTTTGCATACCAGTTATGGCGCGCTTAATTAAGTTCCATGCTTCTACATCCTTATTATGAAGGCCGAAACAGAACCTAGACGCGCTAGTTTTAAATTAGAGATAGGATTAAATAATGAGAATAATCATTGTTGTGGCATCTATAATGATGCTCTTTGCCGCCTGTGGAGGCGACGACAATACAATAACACCCACACCTATAACACCCCCAACGGAAGTAAAGACAAACGAAGTTACAGCAGACGACCTTGTGAAGTTTTTCAATCTCGATAAGCAACTCCTTGTTTATCAAGCATTGGAAAAGGCTAAAACCACTCTGGGAAAGAAAACCATAAATGGTAAAGAACTGAATGTTACGGCCGTGAGCGTGGTGAAAAGCGACAACGTGAAGGGTACATTCACATTGAAGGTTAAGGGCATATGTGCCAACAAAGCCTTTGTGAAGGATGTGGACTTTAATGGCTTTGCGGTAAGACCTTCAAACTATGACATGGCTAAACGTGCCGTTGCTTCGTGGAAAGTGGGTGTAAACCCATTAACCGAGTTCGATTTTGATGAGCTTTACCGTTTGAAAGATAACAGTAAATTTACGGCACAATATCTGCAAAAGCTGGTAGACTTGAAGGCTTCGGCAATCAATGGCAGCGCTAACTACACCTTTACGGCCGATGATTGGGCTAAAACCACGATTAGCGATGTGCGCTATGTGCCCGACAATAACGGGACGGGAAGCATTGCTTTCAACATAAGCTATAACGGTATAGAGGGCAAAAAAGGCGATGGCAGAGATGGTTCGCCCCGTCTATCGTTTAGCAAACGCGATTATTATGCAACGAAAGTGACGGTTAAAACTAATCAAACGAAAAGCATGTACATGCGTGGTGTGTACGAGTATATCGAATTTTACCGTTCGTATGTGCTCAACTTCGACGCAAGCAAGTTCGTGCCTTACTTTGAAAGTAAACACTATAACTATAGCGAAAATGCATTTGACCTCACTGTTAGACTTGTGGCTAGGGATGGACAAGAAACCCCTTTGGCTACATTCACAATGAAAGTGGCTGGGTTTAGACCAATTTCAGATTTGTCTGACGAGCTTACAATTAGTACTTATGACAGGTTGAACCTGTTTTTTGGTAAACGTTTTAGAGGTAAGGCCGATGGCGATTACACGGCAAAGGTTAAAGCCTTGTCGCAAAAACTGTGGCTACACCTTGCCGACTTGTATATCACTCGCGACAACTTTCAACACTTGCTCTATGGCCGCGACGAGCGTAGCGATAAGGGTAATTACAACGTTGAAGTGTGGAGGCCTAATAATGGCAGTATTTACAACCAGGATGTTTACTTGGTGGATCTGAAAATCGAGGTTCTATCGGCTAAGAAAGTGGGCAATTTCCTTGAGCTTACGTATAAGTTTGTTGCAGCCAATGAGGTCTCGTTTAATGGTAAACAGCATACTTTTAAGGTGCATCTTATGGAGGAATAATGATATTAAAAGTGCTAGCTTGCCTTGGCAGCTGGTTTTTTTGGGGCTAGGGGCTTTGGTTTTGCTAGAGCTTCTAGCCTTTTTTGCTGGATAAGGGGATAGGTTTACTAGGTTGTTTTTGGGGTTCTAGGCGTTCTAGGTTTTCTGGTTGCGGTTGGTTTTCTAGGTATTCTAGGTTTTTTAGTTGTTCTAGTTGTTTTAGGTATTCTAGGTGTTCTAGTTGTTCTAGGTTATTATTGGGTTTTCTAAGTAGGGATATTCAGTAAATATCTAACTAATTGTTTGTCACTGTAATATATTATTTGTACCTTTACATAAAAACCCCCGAACGACCCATCACGGGC